>RFHC01000252.1 GCA_003696505.1 Deltaproteobacteria bacterium | reverse complement strand
TTCCTCCCCGTTGAGTGAAAAACCCGGGACTTCTCCTCGAATCTCCCCCGTGAGGGCGACATTCTCCGGAAGGGGTAGTCGCCCCGGGAGAAACCGGGCAAGGCCAATTTCAAACCGGGAAAAATTGAGGTCAGAGCCAGGGAGCGCGAATCCAGCCGATACGTAAAAGCGCCCCCCACCTTCCCGCCTTCCGCAGAAAGACCTCCCCTGACGACCTTCCCCTCGAGAGTGACATCGAGAGAAACGTCCCCCACGGATACGCCACCTGCAGACGCGTCGGAAATCCGGAAGTCTCCAACGAGATTGGTCAGGTCTTCCCCGTGAAACTCAACGATAGCGCCACCCGAGAGGACACCCTTAACCGGACCTTTTTCCCCTCCGAAAAGCCTTCCCGCCAGGGATGCCAGGTCAACGGCGTCGCTCTCCACCTCGGCGTAAATCGAGTCTCCCTTGATAAGCCCCCGACCCTGCGCTCTCCCTTTCTTTAAGACAACGGAGAATTCCTTTACCTGAACGAAATCCTCCTCCACCCTGAGCCTCCCTTTCACGAGGGGGACTTCATAAAATTTTCCTGCAACGTCCCTCAGCTCTACCTCGCCGTCTCCTGTGAGAATCTTTTCTCCCACGGCGATGTCACCGGTAAAACTCACGGTCCCCTCCTCGGGGAGATAGGGCGAGAGCTCCTGCATCGTCTCCCTGACGGGAGAGCTTTCGCTGGCTGCGAGAGAACGGAGAAATCCCACCTCCACCCCTCTCGCAACGGCACTTCCCGTAAAGAGAGTTGTGTCGGGATGGTAAGTCCCCGTGGCCGTGACCTCTCCAGCGCGGGAAACGTAGTCGATAACCAGAGAGAGCGCCCGGGAGAAACGACCCTCTCCTTTCACCTGCAGCCTTCCAGGGGGAAGGGAAGGAAGAGATGCGGACTCGAACACGATGTCAAGGGAGAGGGTTGGGTCCGACAGCCTCCCCTTCCCTCCAACCTTTCCCCGGACAGAAGCGGCCGTGAGAGGAATTTCTCTTAAGGAAATGCTCTCCGGTTCGGGAAGTTCCAGTTTCAACGAAAAATTCCCCTCCGAGCTTTCCAGGTCGACGTATCCTTTCCCGGCAAAACGGTTCTTCCCCGATTCTCCGCTGAAACTGATATTCTCTACCCGGGGAGAAGAAAAGAAGTCTCTCACCTCCCCCTCCCACTCAAGGAGAAGCGGGTCCGAGAACTTCACGAAAGGTTTCCCGTCGCGGTGAAAAGCCAGTCCTCTCCCGGAGCTCAACTTCACGGAAGTGCGAATCACCCGGGAGGAGTCGAGACGAAGAGACGCCTGGAGAGTCCCTTCACCCTCGAGGTCAAAGGGGAGGAATCTCCCGGTAACAGGCCTGAGAGATGCCAGCTCAATGGGAGAGGTGTCAAGTTTAACCTCTCCGGTCAGGGACGGAAAGGTGACTTCCCCGCTTCCCCGGACTTCTCCCCCGGGAAGGACAACTCTCAGGTCGCTCACGCGGAGTTTCCCCCCCTTGAGAACACACCGGAGTCCACCTTCACACTCGACTCCGAGAATTTTCACGTTTCCCAGGTCCGAAGAGAGGTCGAGTCGCGGAGTCCCGTCTCTCCGGGAGAAATCGGCTCTCACCCGCACTTTTCCCTTCGGAAGGAGGGGAGAAGAAATCCCGAGGAGGTGAAACCCTTCTTCGAGAGAAACCTGACCGGTGAAAACCCCCCGGTAATCGCCCGTGGGGAAGTCGTAATGCCCCCTCCCCTCAAAAGCGACGAAAGAACTGCTCATGAAGACACGAGAGACCCTTACATCCCTGGAGGTGATGCGGGCCTTCCCGTAGAAAAGACCCGTCACCTCTTCTCCCCCTTCCCTCTTCAACCTGAGGCCTCTCTCCCGGCCTGCCACCTCGACGACGAGACTTCTCCCCAGGGAAAAGCCAATGAAAATCCGGGAGAATTCTCCTTCCACGATCGATTTTTTTTCCGGGAAAAGGAGGCGGAGAAAAACATCCCGTATCTCAAGGGAGGGAAGGAATCCCGGGAATTTCCCATTTCCGCTCCTCCCTTTTCCCTGAGAAAGCAGGGTCTCAATCTCGTCCCCCGTCAGGTCAGACTTCACGCCGGAGAGGGTAACGAGGATAGGGGAGAAACCGGAAAGCATCTTGACGGGCGAAAGCGACACCCTCAACCTCTTTGCTGACAGAAGAGGTTTTGCCTCCCCTTCCCTGAAAAGTTTCGGAGATGAGAGAGAAAAGGAAGGACCGAAGAGGTTGAGGTTTTCGCCGGAAAATTCGAGGCGGAAACCGCTCTCCTCCAGACTCCTCCTCACTGCAAGGACGATTCTTTCCCTCAGTTCATCCCTTTTCAGGTATCCGTACCCGAAAGCAAGGGAAAAGAGGACGAAAAGGGAGAGGAGAAAGATGAGCAGTATCTTCCTCGTTTTCGACATTCTTCAGCAGACCGGACGGTGATGGGGGGACTTGCCGATGCGTGGACATAAAAAAATGGAGCGGGCGACGGGACTCGAACCCGCGACGTCAAGCTTGGGAAGCTTGCATTCTACCACTGAATTACGCCCGCCTGATATTTTTATATACCACAGAGCAAAAGGGTTGACAATATCTTTCAACTACCTGAAATTCAATTACTTTCAACCCTCTCTGCCACGTCCTTATAGCCAGAATCGAGGGAGTATATCTCCTGAAATATTTCTCTGGCCTCGTCGTTTTTCCCCTTCTTCTCCAGGATGTTTCCCTTTTGATAGAGAAGGTCGAGCTTCACCTTCTGTTCAGATATGCCCGCTCCGAGAAGCTCGTCGATAACCATCAGGGCCTCGTCGTCCCGTCCCAGAGCCTCGTAACACTCGAGGAGGAGAAGAGACGCGGGAAATCGGAGCCCCTCATCCTTTCTCGCCACCTCGAACTCCCTTATAGCCTCGTCGAAAAGGCTCATCTCCTTGAAAGCGATTCCCAGGTTGTACCGGGCGTTCAGGTCTGTTTCTCCGATTTCGTCTTCCACTTTCTCCCTCAATTTCGTCACAACCGAGTCGATGTCCTCCTCTCCCTCTCTTCCAGGTTCTTCCTCGACCCGTGCCCCCTCCCTGTCTGACACCTGAAGGTCTTCTTCTTCCTCTTCCTCAACCTCCTCCCTCTCCACCACGTACCGCCACGCATCTTCGAGTTTCGAAGGAAGGTTCTCATCCTTCTGCGCCGACGATATGTATTGAAAAACCTCTTCCGCCCTCTCTCTCTCCTCACCGGTAAGTTCCACATGGGAAGAGAGTTTCTCAAAGGCCCCCCTCGCCTCCTCCACGTAGCCATTCCTGAGGAGGGAGAGGATAAAACAGAAGTACAATTCCTTCAAAAGCCCCTCATCCTTCTCGAATGAATCGAGGAGAGTCTGTAACTGGTGAACCTGCCTCTTCGTCTTCACGTTTGGGATGCACTTTTCTATGGAAGAAAATACCTCGAGGTAGTTCTCTCTCTCCAGGTTCTCCCGGATGAGAATAGCGTGGACGTCCGGGTGGTCTCCCAGGACACCGAGAACGTGAGCTACGAATTCCTCCCTGTCTTTCTCCGAGGGGAAGAATTCGCTTGATTCCATCGTCGTTTGAAACACGCTCACCGCGTCGCCCACGAGACCGTTCTCTGCCTGATACTTGATGAGGAGTTTTACCGTTTCAAGGTTCGTGGGGTCGATTTT
>RFHC01000251.1 GCA_003696505.1 Deltaproteobacteria bacterium | reverse complement strand
GCCTCAGACTGATACTTCTCTTCGTCACGATTCTCCTCATTGTCGTTTCTGCCGGAAAGACGCCTTCGTCCACGCTGACAGAGGAACAGCGGGAACGAGTGAAAGAAATCGAAAAAGAGATTGAACGCCTCAAACTGGGCAAAAAGACCCATCCCCGCGCGTACGTTAAAGGAATAAGGTATTACACGAGCGGTGAATATGCCCGGGTCGTCCTCGATGTTACCCGCCTGTCAGAATACCGGGTGAAGGAAGATGGGGCAGGTGTCAGGGTCATCCTCCCTTCTGCCCGGTCCCTCTTGAGGGGAAAGGACGCGACGATTCGTGAAAAAAAGGGTTTCCTCAGAGAGGTGAGGGCCTTGTCGTCAGGGGAAAGTCTGGAGGTGAGAATTGCCCTGGCCTCGAGAGGACGGGTAAAGAGTTTCACCCTTCCCGACCCTCCCAGGATAGTCCTCGACTTTTACCCCGTGGAGGAGAAGGGTAAGGGAAGGGAAGGAGTCGTGACGAGGAGGAAGTTCGACAAAAATCCGGGGAAGGTTGTTGTCGTTCTCGACCCGGGACACGGAGGGAGAGACCCCGGGGCGGTGGGGCGCTACGGGACGAAGGAGAAGTGGGTGACTCTAAAGATTGCGAGAAAACTGAAAGGTCTCCTTCAGAAGGACGGCAGGTTTTCCGTCGTCCTCACCCGTGAAAGAGACGTCTACCTCTCTCTCGAGAAGAGGGCCGCGATAGCCAACGCTGCGAAGGCGGACATGTTCATATCGATTCACACAAACGCTTCGCGGAGGAGATGGGCCAGGGGAGTTTCCACCTATCTTCTGGGGAGAAAGGCGACAGACCGGGATGCGCTCGAGCTTGCCATGAGGGAAAACGGCGAGATGGCGAAGGAGGGGGGAATCTCGACCATTCTCCTGGACCTGCTCAATTACGGGAAGGAGAGGGAATCCCTCCGGCTTGCGAAGTCAATAAACGATTCGCTTTACGGTGCCGTCAAACGCCGCTCAAGGAGGACCCGAAATCTGGGAGTGAAGAGAGCTCCTTTCTACGTCCTCTTCGGCTCATCGATGCCTGCGGTCCTCGTTGAGGTCTGCTTCATCACGAATCCGACGGAGGAGAAACTCCTCAGGAGGGACTCATTTATCACCTCTGTCGCCCGTGCAATTTACGGGGGAATCGTCGAATACGTCGAAAAGACGAGGACGGCTCTCTATGAGGCTGGCAGATAAACAGAGGGAGTTTTCCCTTGCCCGGTTGCGGGATTACACCTCCCTGCGCGGGCTGCAAGGGCGAGACCGACTCGATTTCCTCACCCTTCGTGTCCGTGAGATGAGAGATTTCATTCGGCAGGTCCACGAAGATGGGGCCGGCGGCCTCGAACTCGTCCACCTCTATTCGGGGCTCATCGACTCCCTCATCTGCGCTCTCTACGAGGAAGCCGAGGAGAGCTACTACTCCCGGTATCCCCGGCTCGAATTCCCCCTTGCCATCGTTGCCGTCGGGGGGTACGGGAGGAGGCACCTCTGCCCCTCTTCGGACATCGACCTCCTCTTTCTCTACCACCACAAACTGACCCCATTTGTCGAAGCGGTGACGGAGTGGATACTTTACTCCCTCTGGGACCTGGGATTCGAGGTCGGGCACGCCGTGAGGAACCTCAAGGAACTTCTCAACATCGCCGGGGAGGATTCCTCCGTCAGGACTGCTCTGATGGACTTTCGCTTCATCTGCGGGAGAGAAGAATTTTTCTCCTCGGTGCGGGGAGACATCGAGAAATATCTCCTCTACACGGAAGGGGATTCCTTCATCGAGGAGAGAATAGCCGCCATGAGAAAGCGGCACGAGAAGTATGGAGGGGTGGTTTTCGTCCTCGAGCCGAACCTCAAGGAGGGAAAGGGAGGGCTCAGGGACCTGCACACGGCAAACTGGGTCATGAGGGTGAAGTTCAAGGCGTCGTCGGAAAAAGAGCTCTCTCTCAAGGGAATCCTTTCGAAGAGAGCGGAAAAAAACTACTACTACCTCCTTGACCGGATTCTCCGGATGAGAAATCACCTCCACCTTCTCTCGGGAAAGAAGACGGACGTTCTCTCCTTTGAATACCAGGAGAAACTCGCCCACTTCTGGGGATACCGGAGTCACGGAAACATCAGGGCCACGGAAAGTTTCATGCGCTTTTTTTACATACTCTCCACCCAGGTTGCACAACTTTCCGGAGAAATGATTGAAGAGGTGGAGAAGTACCTCCCTGAAAGGAGGATTCTTCCCGCCATTTTCCGAAAGAGGCAAATCATCGAAGGGAGCCTTACCCTCTACAGGGGGAAAATATATCTCAACAGCTCCTCTTTCCTCCGGAAAGACCCATCCCTTTACCTGAAGATTTTTCGCTTCGTTCAGAAGTCGGGTTATCCCCTCTCGGAGCAGGCGAAGAGGAGGTTGAAGAAAAACCTCGACCTCGTGGACGCTTCCTTCCGGGAGAAGAGGGAGAACTCCGTGAAATTCCGGGAAATCATCCGGGAGGGGAAGAATTTGAGGCTCGTCCTGACCGAGATGAACGATACCCGCTTCTTCGGGAAGTTCATTCCAGAATTCGCACACCTCTTCTACCGTGCGCAGCAGGATCTTTACCACCGCTTCACGGTGGACGTCCACTCAATTCTCGCTGCGTCGGTTCTCCCTGAACTCGAGGAGAGGGCGGAGAGAGGGGAGAAACTCACGGAGGAAGAGAACCGGTTTCTCGAAATTTATCGCCAGGTTTCAAACCGGGATCTCCTTCTCCTCACAATTCTCTTCCACGACATCGGCAAAGGACTCGGTCACGGGCACAGCGAAAGGGGCGAAAAACTCATTCGCCAGGTCATGGAGAGGCTCGGGTTTTCGCCCGGAGAGGTAGAGGAGAGCGCGTTTCTCGTGAGGCACCACCTTCAGATGTCGAGCGTGGCACAGAAAAGGGACATGCACGACATCGAGACGGTGTTCAGTTTCGCGCGCCTCATCGGAACGAAGGAGAGGCTGGACATGCTCTATCTCCTCACGTATGCGGACCTGAAGGCAGTAAACGAGGACGGATGGAACAGGTGGCGGGCTCTCCTCATAACGGAGCTCTACGAAAAGGCTCTCCACATCATAACGCAGGGCGAATATTCCGTTCCCACGGTGAAGGAGAGGGTTCAGGAAAGGAAATCACTTTTCCGGGAAAAGCTGGGAGGAGTCCCCGGAGCATTCGTGGACCGTTACCTGGAGCAGGTGCCGGACAGGTACCTCCTCTCGACGGACCCGGAGAAAGCCCCGGACCACTTCACCCTCTTCACCTCCTTTTCGGGTGAGCCTGTTGTGACTTTTAACGACAGGGCTGAGGGAGGCTACACAGAAGTGACGATACTCACGCCCGACACCCATGGTCTTTTCGCGCTCATAACGGGTGTTTTCGCCTCCCACAACGTGAATATCCTCTCGGCGAGCATATACACGACAGCTGAGGGACTCGCCTTCGACATCTTCAATGTCCAGTACCTCGGGGGGCCTCTTGGAGAAGGGGAGAAGAGGGACAGACTCCTTGCTGACCTGAAGGGCGTCCTGAAGGGCGAAAAGAAGGTGGAATCTCTCCTCAGGACGAGGAGGAGAGGCGTTTCTGACAGGAAGGGGATACAGTACCGGCCGACGAGAATAATCGTGGACAACGAGTCGAGCTCGCTGTACACCATCGTGGAGGTCATCACCTACGACAGGGAGGGACTCCTCCATGACATCACCAGGACTCTCTCCGATGAAGGTCTCGACATATACCTCTCGAAAATCTCCACGAAGGCGGACCAGGTTGTGGACGTCTTCTATCTTACTGACCGGAAGGGGCGGAAGGTGACGTCTCCCTCTCGCATCGAAAGGGTGAGAAGGAAACTCCTCAGCGCCGTCGAGGGAGAGGAGGGGAGTGAGTGAAGGGAAACGGCCACCTCATTGTGAAATTCAAAAATTACCTCGCCCTCGAGAGGGGTGTTTCTCCGGAAACAATCTCGTCCTACCTGACGGACGTGACTGATTACCTCTCATTCCTGGAAGGTGAAGGAGTCGAGGCGAAAGATTCAGACCTCGTTTTCGTGTATGCCTATCTCGGATTCCTCAGGAAGAAGGAGGTTTCCGTCTCCACTGTCCTGAGGAGACTCACGTCGCTCAAGCACTTCCACAGATTCCTCGCCGGCGAGGGAATGGGACGAGGAGACTGGACGGAAACGGTGGAATCTCCTCCGAAGGGGAGGAAACTCCCCTCGTACCTGACGATGGAAGAGGTGGACATGCTCCTCGAATCACCGTCGGATACAACGCCTCGCGGAATAAGGGACAGGGCTATACTGGAGACCCTCTACGCCTCGGGGGGGCGCGTTTCAGAGGTGACGGGCCTCGAAATGGGAGACCTCAACCTGGAGGCGGGATACGTCCTCCTTTACGGGAAGAGGAAAAAGGAAAGGGTCGTCCCCCTGGGTGAGCCAGCCATCAAAGCCCTTCGCAGGTACATCGAGGAAGTGAGACCCTTCCTTTTCGCGAAGGGAGGCTCAAACCGCGTTTTTCTCAATAGATATGGAAAAGGCATCTCACGTCAGTGGATGTGGAAACTGGTGAGAGCCTACGCCCTTCGGGCCGGGATCAGGAAAAGGGTGACTCCGCACGTGCTCCGTCACTCCTTCGCGACGCACCTCCTTTCCCGCGGGATGGACCTGAGGACTCTCCAGACGCTCCTCGGGCACGCCGACATTTCCACGACTCAGGTTTACACCCACCTCTCCCTGAGAGATATCAGGGAAATTCACAGAAAGCACCACCCCAGGGGATGAGGGATGGAAATCATAACATCTCACGTCAACTCAGACTTTGACACCATTGCTTCCATGCTGGCCGCGAGCAAAATCTATCCCGGGGCTTCCATCGTTCTCCCGGGGGCAAAGGAAGAGACGGTAAACGACTTTCTCCTCAAATCGACGATATACGCTTTCAAGATGAAAAACCTGAGCGATATAGACCTCGAGAGCGTGAGGAGGGTCATCCTCGTCGATATCAGAAATTCGTCGAGAATAGGCATTTTCTCAGAGGTGGTGAGGAAGCCGGACGTTGAGGTGCACATCTACGACCATCACCCTGAAGAAGAGGGGGATATTGAGGCTGATGTGGAGGTCATCAAGCCCGTCGGGTCGACGACGACCATCCTCGTGGAAATTCTGAAGGAGAGGGGAATAGAGATAACCCCGGACGAAGCCACGGTGATGATGCTCGGCATTTACGAGGACACGGGATTTCTCAGTTACGCCTCCACGACTGTTGACGATTACCGCGCCGCGTCGTATCTCCTCGAGAAGGGGGCTGACCTTTCCATCGTCCGCGATATCCTGAGCCGTGACATCTCGGCAGAGCAGGTCTATCTCCTCTACGACCTCATAAATTCAACGAGAGTTTACTCGATTCACGGCGTGGAAGTCGTCATCGCGGAAGCGACCCGGGACCATTACATCAAGGACGTTGCCCTCGTCATCCACAAACTGAGAGACATCGAGAGCATCAACGTCCTTTTCGCCATCTGCCAGCTCGGGGACAGGGTCATCGTCATCGGACGGAGCAACAGGAAGGAGGTGGACGCGGGGAAGGTGATGAGAGAACTCGGAGGAGGGGGACACTGGTACGCTGCCTCTGCTTCGCTCAAAGGGATGACGACGATTCAGGTGAGGGAAAAGATATTGAAAATCCTCTCGGAAAAGGTCGTTCCCAGGAAGAAGGCTGCGGACATCATGGTCTATCCGGTCATTACCGTCGACTACCGGTCGTCGGTGAGGGAGGCGCACGACGTTCTCACCAGATACAACATCAACGCGGCCCCCGTCGTCAGGGGGGAGAAGCTGGCGGGAATAATAACGAGACAGGTGGTGGAAAAAGCGCTCTTTCACCACCTGGACGACGTGGGCGTGAAGGATTACATGGCAAGGGATTTCATGACCGTTACCCCCGACGACGACCTGGAGAAGGTGGAGAACATCCTCATCGGGGGGAATCAGAGGCTCCTCCCCGTCGTTGAGGGGGGTGAGGTGAAGGGGATTATCACGAGGATGGACCTCGTCCGCTACCTCCACGAAATGAAGGAAATAGGCGTCATCGAGAAGGACCGGACGGGGCAGGAATACTCAAGGAGAAAAGTCCTCACCTCGCTGATGAGGGAGAGATTGCCCGCGAGAATCCTCGGACTCCTCGAGAGGGCGGGAGAGGTGGCTGCTTCGATGGGTTACCGGGTTTACGCCGTGGGAGGCTTCGTGCGAGACCTTCTCCTCCGGCACGAGAATTTCGACATCGACCTCGTCGTCGAGGGGAGCGGAATAGAATTCGCCCGGAGGTTTTCAGAGTCAGAAGGGGCGAGATTCCGGAGTCACGAGAAATTCGGCACGGCCGTCATCGTTTACCCGGACGGTTTCAAAGTCGACGTGGCAACGGCACGGGTCGAGTATTACCCCCAGCCAGCGGCACTTCCTGAAGTCGAATTCAGTTCAATCAAGCACGACCTCTACAGGAGGGATTTCACCATCAACGCTCTCGCTATCTGCCTCAACCCGGACCACTTCGGAGAACTCATCGACTTTTTCGGGGGGCAGAGGGACCTGAAGGACGGAGTCGTCCGGGTCCTCCACAACCTCTCCTTCGTGGAAGACCCGACGCGGATTCTCCGGGCGGTCCGCTTCGAAAAGAGATTCGGCTTCAAGATAGGAAAGAACACGAAGAGCCTCATATCCAACGCCCTGAAACTCAGACTCCTGGAGAAGGTCCCCAAACCGAGGATTTTCGCTGACCTTGAGCTCATACTCAAGGAGGAGAGGGTGGTGGAAATTCTCGAGGAAATGGGGAGGTTGAAGCTGGGTCCGGCGATTCACCCGAAAATCGTTCTGGATGAAAATCACCTCTCTCTCGTGAGGGAGACGAGAGAAGTCTGCGTCTGGTTCGACCTCCTCTACCTGGAGGAGAGATACGAGAAGTGGGTCTGCTTCCTCCTCGCTCTCTTCGACCCCCTCGGTTACCACGAGGCATTGAAACTTTCCCAGGAAATGGGGCTTCGGAGGGTTGTAAAGGAAAAGGTAAAGATTGCCAAGGAGGAGACCCAGAAAGTTATCATGAAATTTCTCTCCACCAGGACGATATCGAAGAAGATGATTTACGACCTCCTCTCACCGCTTCCCGTGGAGGTTATCCTTCATGTCATGGCCAAGTCGCGGTCCGAGGACATCCGGCGCTACGTGAGCATGTACTTCACCCGTCTGGCCCACGTCAGGGTGAGCGTCACGGGAAGCGACCTGATAGAGATGGGGCTTCGACCGGGTCCTGTTTTTCGTGAAATCTTCGACCGGGTCCTGGAGGAGAAACTCAAAGGAAGGCTCAAAACGAAAGAGGAGGAGGTGGATTTTATCCGCCGCAATTTCCTCCGCAAGAGAGGTGCGAAGAAGTGAACGAGATAGCACGAAAACTGGCGATTTTCGCCCTGCCTGTCCTCATTGGAATCACCTTTCACGAGGTCGCTCACGGTCTGGTTGCCCGCTCGATGGGAGACGACACGGCTGAGAGAATGGGGAGGCTCTCCCTCAACCCTGTCAGGCACATAGACCCGCTGGGGACGATTGTTCTCCCCCTACTCCTCCTCGTCTTCGGCTCGGGAATCATCTTCGGTTACGCCCGTCCCGTCCCCGTCAATCCTTCCCGTTTTCGAAACGTGAAGAGGGGGATGGTCCTCGTTTCCGCCGCGGGACCGGGGTCGAACCTGGCCATTGCTCTCCTGTCGGGGCTTCTCTTCCGGCTCATCGCCTGGGCATTTCCGGCTGTGGCGGCCAAAGTAATCCGGGCGGGAATTTTCGCCAACCCTTCGGGAGGTGTGGAGTTTCTCCTCGTGCCTATTGCTCTCATGCTCGCCGTCTCGGTCCAATTCAACGTTCTCCTCTTCATCTTCAACCTCATTCCCATACCTCCCCTCGACGGTGGACGGATTGTTGCTGGACTCCTCCCCCCCGGCCTTGATGCCCGATTCTCGGCAGTGGAGAAGTACGGAATGGTCATCCTCCTGCTGTTACTTTTCATAGACCCCTTTGGTATAATGAGCAGGCTTTTCGGATACCTCATGGTGGGTCTGAGCACCATCATTCTCGGAATAACCGTTTGAGGAGGAACGAGTGGAGAAGAAAGTTGTACTTTCCGGCATGAGACCGACGGGAAAACTTCACGTTGGTCACTACTTCGGCGTCCTCGTGAACTGGATGGACCTTCAGGAGAGGGAAGACACGGACTGCTTCTACTTCGTCGCAGACTGGCACGCCCTGACGACGGAATACGACTCTACCTCCTCCCTGAAGAGCAACGTTCGCGAGATGGTCCTGGACTGGCTCGCCTGCGGCATAGACCCGGAGAAGGTGACGCTCTTCGTTCAGTCGTGGGTGAAGGAACACGCCGAACTCCACCTCCTCCTCTCCATGATTACCCCTCTTCCCTGGCTGGAGAGAAATCCCACCTACAAGGAACAGCTGAGAGAGCAGGAGACGAGAGACCTGTACACGTACGGTTTTCTCGGGTACCCCGTTCTTCAGGCTGCCGACATCATCATCTACCGGGCGAACCTCGTCCCCGTGGGAATCGACCAGGTTCCACACGTGGAGCTCACGAGGGAGATTGCGAGGAGATTCAACCACTTTTACGGGGACGTCTTTCCCCTGCCTGAGCCCTACCTGACGGAGACACCGAAACTCCTGGGCACTGACAACAGGAAGATGAGCAAGAGTTACGGAAACGCCATTTTCCTTTCTGACGAGGACGACCAGGTCCGGAAGAAGGTCATGGAAATGGTGACGGACCCTCAGAGGAAAACCAGGAGGGACCCCGGAGACCCGGACGTCTGTAACGTCTTCTCCTTTCACAAGATTTTTTCCCCTCCCGAGCTGATTTCCCGCGTCAACAGGGAGTGCCGGAGCGCGGAAATCGGATGCGTCGAGTGTAAGAAACTGATGGCGGAAAACCTCCTCTCCTTTATCTCCCCCATTCGCGAGAGGAGAAAGGAAATTGAATCTCGTTCAGGCATCGTGGAGAAGATTCTCGAGGAGGGGAGCGAAAAAGCCCGGTCCGTGGCAAGGAACACGATGGAGAAAGTGAGAGAAGCCGTTGGCATCTGAGGGTATGTTAGAGAGGGACGAGATAAAGTTTTCCCTTCCCTTCCTCAACTTCGAGGGGCCCCTCGACCTCCTCCTCCACCTGGTGAGGAAGAACAAACTCGACATCAACGACATCCCTATCTCTGAGGTGACGAGGCAGTACCTCGAGTACCTGGAGATAATGAGGGCTCTGAACATCGAGATCGCCAGCGAGTTTCTCGTCATGGCTGCAACCCTCCTCTACATCAAATCCCGCTCCCTCCTTCCCAGGCATGAGGAGGTGGAAGAAGAAGAGGACCCCGAGGAGATGAGGAGAGAGATGTCACGGCGCCTCAAGGAGTACGAGAAGTTTCGGGAGGCGTCGAGGGCGCTCTCGGAGAAGCCGATTCTCGGGAGAGACGTCTTCGTCCGCGAGGAGGATTCGGAGAGGAAAGAAATCAAAGGGACTGACGTCCCTCTCACGGAAGCGAGCCTCCTCGACTTAATCAGCGCCTTCCGGGAAGTGATGGACCGGGTCGGGGGAGGAGAAATTCACGCCGTTACCGTCGACAGGCTCAGCATCGCTGATGCCATGGGCTTTCTCATTGACCGGCTGGAGTCGGAAAGGGTGATCCGCTTTTCCGACGTGATGGAAGAGGTGAGGACCCGGGCTGAGGCGATTGCCTTTTTCCTCGCCATTCTCGAACTCGCTTTCATGGGGCGGATATCACTTCACCAGGAAGAGCCGTTCGGAGACATTACAATAATATCGAGGGAAGAGAGGGTGCAGGAGGAATCATGAGCGGGCATCTGAACGGTCAGGACGGGGAAATTCAGGGAAGGGACGAGGCCGGGAAGGGAGACGACCTCCAGCGGGTTGAGCGGGTGGCCTCCATCGTGGAATCTCTTCTCCTCGTCTCAGGAAAGCCCCTGACGGAGGAGAAAATCAGGAAAGTCCTCCCGCAGGAGGAGGGGGAGGCGGTGAAGAAGGCGCTGAATCTCTTGAAGGAGAAATATGGTGGAGATTCAGGGATTCTCCTCGAATTCGTATCCGGGGGATATCAGTTGCGCACCAATCCGGCAAATCAGGAGTACGTGCGTAACTTTCTCCAGACGCGGCCTCCCCGGTTGAGCAGAGCGGCTCTGGAGACTCTCGCCATCGTTGCCTACCGTCAGCCGATAACGAGGGCGGAAATTGAAGACCTGAGAGGTGTCGATTCCCAGGGGGCCATCAAGACACTCCTGGAAAGGAAACTCATAAGGGTCGTCGGGAAGAAGGAGGTCCCCGGGAGGCCCTTCCTCTTCGGAACGACGAAAGAATTCCTCGAAACCTTCAGCCTGGAGAGCCTCAATTCCCTCCCGTCGCTGGAGGAGATAGCGGAGATGCTCGGACACGATGAGGGCGAAGGAGAGGAACATTAAGCTGACCCATTTCCTCACAGACGCTGCCGGAATTTCCCGCAGGAAGGCCTTTGACGCTATCGTCTCGGGCAGGGTCACCGTGGGGGGGAGGACGGTGACCGACCCGTCCACCCTCGTCGACGCGGAGAGGGACGAAGTGAGGCTCGACGGCAACCTCGTCCAGTACATAGACGAGAAGGTTTACATCATGCTCAACAAGCCACCAGGCGTTGTGACTGCCATGGAAGACCCGAAGGGGAGGAAAACGGTGGGGCACATCGTGGACAACATATATCCTCGCGTCGTCCCCGTTGGGCGGCTCGATTATCACACCTCGGGACTCCTCCTCCTCACAAACGACGGCGAGCTTTCCTACAAGTTGACGAATCCAAAATACCGGATAGAAAAGACCTACATCGCAAAGGTAAAGGGTGTGCCCGACAGGAAGACCCTCTCCCTCCTGAGGGAGGGTATCGTCCTGGACGGCAGGAAAACTCTCCCCGGACGATTCGAGGTCATAGAAGTGAAGAGGGACAAGGCCTGGGTGCAGGTCACCATCGTTGAGGGAAAGTACCGCCAGGTGAGGAGGATGTTTCAGAAAGTGGGATTCCCCGTGATGAAGCTCAGGAGGGTGGGATTTGCAAATTTGACCCTGGGTGACCTCCCCACTGGACAGTGGCGATACCTGACAAAGAGAGAAATTTCCCTCTTAAAAAAGTATATCGAGGAAAGGGAGAAGGCTCTCAGACCGGATTGAAAACGACGTTCCCCGCCTGTACCCATTCCCCCTGATTCCTGGCAGACCCTTTACTGGAGCGGGTTTCCCGGAGATATTGCCCGACGGGAAAGGGGATGGGTCCCCCAATTTTGTCTTGCCATGCCCCCCCAAATGTGATAAATCCTGTTTTAAAAATGACTGAGATTATTCTTGACACGTTCCTAACATTGTTTTACTATTTTTCCCCAAAATGGGGATTGGGTTTGGAGAACTTACGAACAGCACAAAGACCACTTCAGGAGGGGGGTGATACCGGGAGATGGGTATCTCGGGTTTTTCCCAGAGCACGTATCATGCATTCAGGTTGTTCAAAACCGTAATTTAGTGGAGGAGGTGTTTTATGGCAGAAAAGGTGAATCGTTGGAAGTATGTTATCGCCGCACTGGTCATGCAGATGTGTCTGGGGGTTCTCTATTCCTGGTCCGTTTTCCGTCCCGCGCTCGCCTACCTGAACGGGTGGGACAAGGCCACCACCGTTGCTCCATACAGGTACTCGCTCCTCTTCTTCACCATCGCGATGATCGTGGCCGGTTTCTGGCAGGATAAGAAGGGACCGAGAATCGTCGGTGCTTTTGGTGGTGTTCTCCTCGGCACGGGATGTCTCCTTTCCGCGTTCCTCTACAAGAACGCGATGGGACTGAACTTCGCCTACGGAATCATCGGGGGTCTCGGCGTCGGGTTCGCTTACGTTACCCCCATCGCCACCTGCATCAAGTGGTTCCCTGACAAGAGGGGAATGATTACCGGTCTCGCCGTTATGGGATTCGGCGCCGGTTCCCTGATTTTCGCGCCGCTCATTGAGAAGCTGGTGGCGTTCCAGGATGGGATGGACAAGGCGATTCTCGCCAAGAACATCTTCAAGACCTTCATGATTATGTCCATTACCTTCTACATCTGCGTCATCGGATCCGCAATGGTCTACGAAGTTCCGCCTCCGGGGTACAAGCCCGAAGGGTGGGAACCTCCCGCTCCTGCGCCGGGCGAAGCTCCCAAGAAGGAGGACTTCGTGCCCAGCGAGATGATGAGAACCCTTCAGTTCTATCTCCTCTGGCTGATCTTCTTCTTCGGCGCATCGGTTGGTCAGGTGGCAATCGGTCAGGCGAAGCCGATCGTCAAGGAGCTTGCAGGCGCCACGGCGGTGATGTCGGGCGGAACGGCTCTCGGCATCATGTCGATATTCAACGGTCTCGGACGGCTCGGCTGGGGTTCTCTCTCCGATAAGATCGGGAGAAAAGGAGCCTACATCGGTCTCTTCGTCCTCTACATCATCGCCTGCCTCTTCCTCCTGAGGAACGCTCACAACTTCTGGCAGGTCCTCATCGGCCTCTGCGCCGTCGGCTTCTCCTACGGCGGAAACTTCGCTCTTCAGCCCTCCATCACGGCGGACTTCTGGGGGACGAAGAACCTGGGCGCCAACTACGGTCTCGTCTTCACGGCGTGGGGTATCGCCGGATTCACGGTGCCCAAGTACTTCGCGAAAGTCGTCCAGGCGGCGAAGGACGCAGGAAACGTTGCTGCCGGGTACAACAAGACCTACTTCACCCTGGCGCTCTTCTGCGTCATCGGCATCGTCCTCGTGCTCATCCTGAGGAAGCCGAAACACGATTAATTCCTGCTCTTTGAGCAGGGGGGTCTTCGGGGCGGCTCCTTTATGGAGCCGCCTTTTTTTGCACAAAATAGCCTTCTTTACTTATGGTCAATCTCCCAAAGATGGTAAAAATTTCTGGATTAGGAATTGGGATTTAAGGAGAAAAAGGCCTTGTTTAAACCTTCATAATTTTAATCAAAACGAAACTTTTTTGACGCATGGAAATTCAGCTCAAACATTGAAATGAAATCAATGGTAAAAAGGGAACCACCCGTTGGAGTGGAAATATTTTATTTGGTGTTGTTTCAGTTCATTATAAGGCTTGATGTACAATCTATAACTTAAAAGTTGTTGTTAGGTAGAGAAGAATCTTCCGCATTC
>RFHC01000044.1 GCA_003696505.1 Deltaproteobacteria bacterium | reverse complement strand
TTCACCCTGTGTGGGAGAGCGAGGAGGATTCCCTCCTTCAATCCCTCCCGGTCGACCCGGGGAAGACCCCGGTAGGCCGCAGAGGCCCGGGCAACCCTCACGACGTTGATGTCCCCCCGCAGACCCGACACTCCAACCTCAGACGCAACCCGGCACACCCGCTCCACCACCTCCTCCGGAACCTCCACCCCGGCAAGACGGCGGCGCGCCTCCTCTATCCTCCGCCGCACCTCCTCGTCCGCCTCCTCCCACTCCGGCAAACTCCCCCCGGACTCCCACAAAAGAACACGCCTCACCACCTCCGACCGGAGACGAAAATCCTCAAATCCCCACACCTCCACAGACAGACCAAATCGGTCGAGAAACTGGGGACGCAGCTCACCCTCCTCCGGGTTCATGCTCCCCACGAGAATGAAACGACAGGGATGGTCGAAACTCACCCCCTCCCGCCTCACCCGGTTCACCCCGGAAACGCTCACGTCCAGGAGAAGGTCCACAATGTGGTCCTCCAGAAGGTTCACCTCGTCAATGTAGAGAACGTTGCCGTGGGCCTGACCGAGAATCCCCATCTCAAAGGCCTTCTCCCCCCGCAGGAGAGCACGCTCCACGTCGATGCTCCCCACCACCCGGTCCTCCGTGGCGTTTAAGGGAAGCTCCACCACCTCCACGGGCGCCCGGACCCACTGGAGAGAATCTCCCCTCTCCGCGCACTCGGGACAGAGCTCCCCGCCCCGGAAACAGCCAAAACGGCACCCCTCCGCCACCTCCTTCTCCGGAAGAACCCTCGCAAAGGACCTGACCGCCGTCGTCTTCCCCGTCCCCTTCTCGCCCCGGATGAGGAGACCCCCGATGCCCGGGTCCACCGCCACGTAAATCAGCGCCTTCTTCAGTAACTCGTGACCCACCAGGGACGAAAAGGGAGGAAGGGTCCTGTAATCTCTCTTTTTTTCCACTGTTCTCCCTTCGCCTCTCCCCTGATTATAGTAGAAGGAGGGCAGGAGGAGGGACTCACGGGAGGTGCCTCATGCGCATAATCGAACCGCCGAAAAACGACAGGGGCAGGTACTACCACATCGACTGCGGTCCCGGCGACATCCATCCCTACGTTATCACCTGTGGTCACCCCGAGAGGGCCGAAAAGATAGCCTCTTTCTTTAACGAGGTGAAGGTGTGGAGGAGGAATCGGGAGTTTGTCACCATCACAGGGATGTGGAAAGGGATTCCTCTGACCGTCATGGGTACGGGGATAGGGCCCGACAACACGGCAATCGCCGTCGTCGAGGCGGCCCAGTGCGTCGAGCCCGTCACCTTCATCCGCGTCGGGTCCTGCGGCGGGGTGAGCAGGCAGGTGTCCGTCGGAGACCTGGTCATCACGGAGCGGGCTCTCCGGGACGAAAACACGAGTCACTACTACGCGCCTCCCGAAGTTGAGGCAACCGCGTCGAGGGACGTCCTCGGCGCGCTCGAAGAAGCGGCGAAGGAACTCGGCTTTCCCTATCACGTGGGGCTGACCTGCACGACATCCGATTTTTACGCGGGGCAGGGCTGGAAGGTGAGGGGTTTCGACTGCACCTGCCCGGACAAACTGGAGAGGCTCGAGAGGGAGGGAGTCCTCAACGTGGAGATGGAGATGTCCGTTTACCTCACCCTGGCCGCCATATCAACCTTTCGAATCCGTGCCGGTGGGGTCACGGCCGTCTACGACACGGTGTGGGACCGGAAGTTTGCCGAGAAGGAGGTGCTTGAGGAGGCGGAGAAACGCTGCATCCTGGTCGGGCTTCGGGCAGTTGAAATTCTCCGGGAGAGGGACAGCAATAATCCGTAGGGAAACTTGCTCTCTTATCTCTGTTTACCCGCTTCCTCCTGGTGCTTGTGAATGTACCTTATGACGCGGGCTTTCTCTATCGTGATGAGGCCGCTTTCGATGAGCCTGTCCAGCTTCGGGAGTATGGCCTCCACCTTTTCCAGAGTGTCGACGAATTCGATGACGATGGGAAGGTCCCGCGAGAGGCGGAGAACTTTTTCCGTGTGGTAGAGGCTGTGAGGACCGAATCCCGCTATCCCCCTGAGGACAGTAGCGCCGGCGCACCCCTCTTCCTTCAGCGTCTTCACGATGACCTCGTAGAGAGGTTTTCCCTGCACCCTGTCGGCTTCGCCGATGAAGATTCTCACCAGATACTGTTCACCTTCGAGACGCCTCATCTCTCCTCACAGGACCTTTCTCACAATCAGGATACCCCCCAGCGCTCCTATCAGGCAAAGGAAAACGCTCGCCGCGATGTTGAGTCCCGCCAGCGCCCACGAGCCCTCTTCCACGAGTTTCGCCGTCTCGTAACTGAAGGTCGAGAAGGTGGTGAATCCCCCGAAGAAGCCGACGGCGACGGCATTTCTCACGTCGGGGGAAAGGACGATGGTCCTCAGGCTCCATTCGACGAACCCTCCGAGAAATAACGACCCCAGGAAGTTGACGGCCAGAGTCCCGAACGGGAAGGAGGCGCCCAGGACGCGGTAGACGAGTCCCGACAGCCCGTATCGGGCGAGGCACCCTGTTCCTCCGAATATGAAAATCAGGAGCGTTTCCACGTGACTCACCTGAAATAAGGTGAATTATCTCATCCCCGCCCGGCCGGGGCAACCGGGAGGTGAACCTCTTTTCCCCTCGTGTTACACTTTCTCGGGAAAGGGTAACCGCTTCAAGGGAGAGACGGGGTGCCCCTCGATATCGTCAGGATATTCGCGCTTCTCACCGGCGCTGTCATCATCGTGCTCCTCCTCGCGCTCTGGGGGTATCGTTTCGCCGTAACGTCGCGGAGGAGGAGGAAAACGGGGGTGGTCTCCCGCTACAGAAGCGTGCTCCACCGAATGGCGGAGTGTGACCCTGAGGACCTGGAGGGGCTCCAGAAGGCGATGGAGGGAGTCCCCCCGGGAGACAGAGAAACCCTCGTCGAGTCGCTGGCCCGCGTCAAGGATACCCCCCTCTCGACGTATTCACGCCTCCTCGATGCCCTGGGGGTGACGGACAGGTACGTGGAGAGGGTGAGAAGAGCCCGGGGATGGAAGGAGCGGGCGATGGCTGCGGAGGCCCTGGGGAGAATAGGGTCTGCACGGGCAGTCCCTGCGCTTCTCGAAGTGGTGAGGGACAGGAAAGACGAGGACGAAGAGGTGAGGGGAGTTGCCCTCCGGGCCCTGGGGAGGATAAGGGACGAGAGGGCGATTCCTTTTCTCATTGAGGCGCTGGGGGATGAAGAATCCTGGATACCTCCGCGGGTTGCGGAAATCATCCACGCCTTCGGGAGAGAGGCCGTCCCGTACCTGGTGAACGAGCTGAAAAATTACGAGAACGCCACACGCCGCATGTGGGCGGCGGAGATTCTCGGCTGGATTGGAGAGAAGTCGGCGGCGTCCCCCCTTCTCGATGCCCTGGGCGACGTGAACCCGGAGGTGAGGGCGAAAGCCGCGGGGGCTCTGGGGCGGCTGAAAGACCCGAGGGCAATCCCGCGTCTGGTGGAGATGCTCGTCTCCGACCCCGTCCCCTTCGTCCGCGTCCGCACCGCTCAGGCGCTGGGTCAGATAGGACACCCTTCCATCATCGACTATCTGGTGAACATACTCCGCGACCCCGAGTGGTGGGTCAGGGTGAGAGCGGTGGAAGCGCTCGAGCAGATGGGGCAGCCCGCCATTCCGTCCCTCCTCGCGGCGCTGGAGGACGAGGACGAGGAGGTGCGGAAGAAGGCAGCCCAGGCGCTGGAGAGGATGGGTTACGTGGAGAGGGTCATGGCGGGTTACGGGGAAGAGGAGTTTCGCCCCGAGCTCCGGAAAATTCTTTTCCTCATCCTGAAAGCCGGGGTGACGGAGTCGATATCGGAGAGGGTTCTCACTTCGGAGGGAATACTCCAGAAAAGACTCATCCGGCTTCTCGGTGAAGCGGGGGAGAAGAAGTCCGCAGGCGTCCTGGTGGAGCTTCTGAGAAAAACTGACGACTGGACCCTTCAGTCGAGGATAATCCAGAGCCTCGGAAACATGGGGGCGAGGGAAGCGGCGCACTATCTGGTTGGTTTCCTTCGGAGCGAGCACTACTGGGTGAGGAGGGCGACCGTTGAGGCACTTGAAAAGATAGGCGCCGTCGAGTACGCCACTCACGTCTCAGAACTTCTCCGTGACCCGAATCCCATGGCGAGAGAGTCGGCGGCCACGGCACTGGCCGCGATGGGAGTGAGGGAGGCGTGGCAGAAAATCGTCCCCCTCCTGGACGACCCGGTCCCCGAGGTGAGGGCGGCGGCGCTGGAAGCCGTCAGGAAGCTGGGAGGAGACCTGACTCCGGAGAAGGTTCGGTCTCTCCTGAGGGACACCTCTTCCGCGGTCAGGAAAGAGGGGCTGACGTTTGCTGCTGACAGAGGAATGCGAGAGGTTGTGGAAGATGCGGTTAAGTCGCTCCTGAGCGGCGACGAAGGGGAGGCGGAAAGGGCCGTCGATTACCTGAGGAGGACCGGCCCTCACCCTTTTTCCACAATCGCAGACCTTCTCGGCGGGGAAGGAGACGACCGGACCCTTCCCCTCCTCCGCGCTGCCTCGGTGACGAAATCTCCGGAAGCAGAGGAATTTATCAGGAAAAAAATCACCCACGCTGAGGGGGCAGTCAGGAGCGCTGCGTACAGGGCGCTCATTTCTTCCGGGGCCGCAAAAGAGGGGGACCTTCTCTCCGGACTGAGGGACCCGGACGAGG
>RFHC01000043.1 GCA_003696505.1 Deltaproteobacteria bacterium | reverse complement strand
CGACTGGGAGGAGAGCCACTACAACGCCCTCAAGAAGCAGATGGAGTTTCTCGAGGAGTACTACGTCCTGAAAAACAGCCTCTACAGGTTCTGAGATTCGGAACTGTCCTCTCAGTTTTTCCGGTCACGGGTGTGGTGCGTCTTCCTCCATGAGAGGATTATCCCCGCGTGTAACTCCACATAGAGTATAATTATTTCTCTATTTGATAATCATGGTGAGGAGGTGCGGGATGTCTGTCCTTTTTGAACCGGCGAGAATCGGAACGCTCGAACTGGAAAACAGGTTTGTCCGGTCTGCCACCTGGGAAGGGATGTGCGGGCCTTCGGGGGAACCGACAGAAAAACTCCAGGCTCTCTACCGCGGTCTCGTTGAAGGAGGAGTGGGGCTCCTCATAACCGGCTACACCTTCGTTTCCCCCGAGGGGAGGCAGCTTCCCGGGAAGATGGGGCTCCACAGCGACGACCTCGTGCCGGCTCACAGGGACCTGGTGGGGAGCGTTCATGAGAAAGGGGGGAAAGTAGCCGTTCAGCTCGTCCACGCCGGCGGTCAGGCAAACAGGAAGTCGTCGGGGATGACCCCCATCGCTCCTTCGGCGGTGGAGTTTCCCACCTTCGCAGAGGTCCCGAAGGAGATGACGAAGGAGGACATAGCCCGGGTCGTCTCCGATTTTGGGGCCGCCGCCCGCCGTGCGAAAGAAGCGGGATACGACGCTGTTCAGCTCCACGGTGCCCACGGCTACCTGATCAACCAGTTTCTCTCCCCTCTGACCAACCGGAGGAAGGATGAGTACGGTGGGTCTCTCGAGAACCGCGCCCGCTTCCTCCTCGAAGTGGTGAGCGCTGTGAGGGATGCGGTTGGGACGGACTACCCTGTCTTCATAAAATTGAACGGACACGACTTCCTCGACGGCGGTTTCACAATAGATGAAGCAGTTGTCGTGGCGAAATGGCTCGAGGAGGCGGGAGTCGACGCAATCGAGGTATCCGGCGGGTCTGCGGCGTCTAAGGAGTTCACTCCCGCGAGGAAGGGAATAAACTCGAGGGAAAAGGAGGGATACCACCGTGACCTCGCCCGCAGGGTGAAGGAGGCGGTGTCGATTCCCGTTCTCGTCGTGGGGGGATTTCGCTCCTTCGACGTCATGGAGGAGACGGTTCGGTCGGGCGACGCCGACTTCATCTCCCTCTCCCGTCCCCTCATCAGGGAACCCCACCTCGTCTCCCGGTTCAGGGAGGGAGCCAGGGAAAGGGCAACCTGCATTTCCTGCAGCGGCTGCTTCCTGCCGGGAATCAAGGAAGGAGGGATATACTGCGTGGTGGAGGCGAAGAGTTCGTGACTCGTATCAGCCTCTTGCTGTGCGGAGCAATAATCGTTTTCTCGCTTTCCATTCAATCAGCTGCGGGGGAGATTGTTCCCCTCCCGCGGGGAGTGAAAGCGGAACATCATTCCTTCGTTACTGGAGCCAGCCCTCCCGTTCTCGGCAAAGAGGACTTCTACGAGCACATCGACGGGGAGGCGGAATTCTTCATCCGTTTCGGCGCGGAAGTTCTCTCCTACGCCTATTACCGGGAGGGGGAGAGAGAATATCCGGTGGACCTTTTCCGCTTCTCCGGCGACGAGGGGGCATACGGGGTTTACCGCGTCTACGCCGGGTGCGGGGAGGGCGAAGAGAGAGAGGTGGGAAAGGGACTCGTCACCAGTCTCGAAGGAGTGATATACGGCGTGAAGGGGAGGTATTTCTTCAGGATATTCCCCCCTGAGGGAGGGAGGGGGGAAGCCCTCTCCCTCGCGGAGGCTCTCGTGAAAAGAACGCCCGGGTCCGCGCCTCCTCCGGAGGTGAGGGCCCTCACATCACTCCCGGGTGGGGGAGCATGCGTCGAGTATTTTCCCGACAACCTCTTCCCCGGCGTCGAGAGGTCGCGGGGATACCGGTGGGAGGAGGGCAGGGTCAAATGCTTCCTCTTCAAAAGCGGCAAACCCCCTGGCGGGAAGGGGAGAGAGATAGAGATTGCCGGAGAGAGGTGTCGCCTCTACTGCACGGGTGATGGAGGAGAAACCGTCGAGGAAGAAGTAGCGTCTCAGCTGGAGAAGGCAGTGGGAAGAGGAAAAAAGGAGCGGAAAAGATGAGACTTTCGAGGAGGGAGTTCATCGGGGGAATTGCTGGAGGTGTGAGCGGGGCTCTTTTCACTTCCTGCGGCGGGAGGTTTGCACGCGCGCAGGTCCCGGAGGGCTACCGGGTCCTCGGAAGGACGGGCGCCGTCGTATCGGTCGTGGGGATGGGGGCGATGCAGTGCACAGACCCTGACGTCATCAGACACGCCGTTTCCCTCGGGATCAACTACATAGACACGGCCGACTGCTACATGGGGGGGAGAAACGAGAAAATCGTCGGCAGGGCCCTCAGGGGAAGCCGCGACAGGGTCTTCCTCGCCACGAAGGTCCACAACGGTCCCGAAGAGAGAATGGTGGCTTCCATTGAAAGGAGCCTCTCCTCCCTCGGAGTCGACCACGTCGACCTGATGCAGCTTCACGGCGTTTCCTCGCGGGCTCAGGTCTTCGACGAAAGGGCCCTGAACGTCCTTTCCCGGATGAAGAAGGAGGGGAAAATCCGCTTCGCCGGCGTCACCACCCACACGAATCAGGTGGGGGTCCTGAAAGCCGTCAGGGAGTCGGGCTTCTTCGACACGGTCCTCGTCGCCTTCAACTACCGCTCGCCGGCAGCCGTCGCCGTCGAGATAAAGAGGACGGCAGAGGCCGGGATGGGAATTATCGGGATGAAGACTCAGGCCGGGGGCCAGCCCGGCCTCGAGGTCCCGGGGCTTACTCCCCATCAGGCGGCGCTCCGCTTCGTCGTGGAAACTCCGGGGATTGCGACGACCATCCCCGGGATGTACACGAAGAGGATGGTGGAGGAAAACTCGGCGGTCATGAAGATGAAGGGCAGGGTCGTCTCCTCTCTCCACGTCCTGCTGGCGCGGGTCGCCGAAGAGGAGGGAGTCTGTTCGTTCTGCTCTTCCTGCGTAAGGGAGTGCCGTTTCGGAGCCGGAGGGGTGGACGTCAACAGGGTCTGGCTCTACCTCTCCTCGTACCGGGACCCGGCCCTCGCCCGGTCAGAGGGGATCCGGGCGCGGGATGCCGTTTCCCTCTGCGCTTCCTGTCCGGGATGCACCGTCTCCTGCAGGGAGGGGATAGACATCGCCCGAAGGGCGGCAATGCTCAAAAAATTCATCGGGTGACGGGGATTCCGAGGATATTCATCTTCCGGTAGAGCGCTGTTCTGTGGATTCCGAGGGAGCGAGCCGCTTTCGCCACGTTTCCCCCTTCCGCCTTGAGCCTCTCCTCTATCACCTTCTTTTCGACTTCCGCCACCACTTCACGCAGGGTCTTTCCCTGCGCTGTGAGGGGAAGTGATGAGGAGCCCGTTTTCCCGGGGAGGTGAGGGACCACGTCTTCGGGTTCGATGAGGTCTTTCTGGACGGAGAGGAGGAGTCTCCCCACCACGTTCCTCAGTTCCCTCACGTTTCCGGGCCAGTCGTGGCGGGCGAGCATTTCCAGAGTGGAAGGGGAAAAGGTCTTCTCGCCGGTCCCTTCCTCTTCGCTGATTTCCGCCGCCAGGGCCTGAGCCAGGAGGGGGATGTCCTCCCTCCTCTCACGGAGAGGGGGGATGTAAATGGGGACGACGTTCAGCCGGTAGTAGAGGTCTTTCCGGAATTTTCCTTCGGCGACTAGCTTTTCCAGAGGGACGTTGGTGGATGCGATGATGCGGAAGTCGGACCTGATGACTTTCGTTCCGCCAACTCTTTCGAACTCTTTTTCCTGGAGCACCCGGAGGAGAGATGCCTGCATGGGGAGGGGCATGCTCGCAATCTCGTCGAGGTAGACGGTCCCCCCATCGGCGATTTCGAACTTTCCCGGCTTCCCCTTCTTCCCTGCCCCGGTGAAAGCGCCCGGTTCGTAACCGAAGAGTTCCGACTCGATGAGCTCTCCGGGGATGGCCGCGCAGTTTATCCGGACGAAGGGGCCCCGCGCACGGGGGCTGGCGTTGTGGATGGCGTGAGCGAAGAGCTCCTTCCCCGTTCCGCTTTCCCCTACGAGAAGGACGGGGGCGGAGGTCTTCGACGCGTTTCTGGCTTCTCTCTTCGCCTTCTGGATGGCCGGGCTCTCTCCGATGATGTTCTCGAAGGAGTAGCGGGCTCTCCTCAGTTCCCGGATTTCCCTCTCGTAATGCTTCAGCTTCCTCTTGAGGACGTCCAGCTGCTCTGCCAGGGCGAGGACGTCGTGGACCCGACGGAACATGACCTGGCCGATAGCCCCGACCACCTTCCCGTCCTTCCTGATGGGAATTCTCTGGACCACCATCTCCTCTCCCCGTATCTTCTGGGAGTGCCCCACTTCCTTTTCTCCCGATTTCACGACGATGTGCATCCGGGAGTTCTCTATCGCTTCGGGGGAGAAACGTCCGAGCATCTTCTCCGGCTCCGTTTCGAGAAACTCTCCGTATGTCCTGCTGAAGAAGACGATTCTCCCCTCTCCGTCGACGATGACGACACCGTGTTCCAGGACCTGGAGTCCCTCCTCGAGGAGGAGCACGTAATCCTCGAAGGGTATGGGGCGGGAAGTTTTTCGGGCATACGATTCGTACCCGGGAGTCGTGCAGGGAGTGTCCATCGTTACCCCCTTCCTTTTTGTAGAATTATCACTACATGTAGAAAAAATTATACACCCGAATCCTCTGAAGTGACAGGGATTTATGGGATTGTAGCGTTATTTATACACACGTGGGCGCGATTTCATCCCGGTCAGGATATCGAGTGGTTGCATAACATGTTGATTTTAAATGTAAAATAAAATTGTTCCCCTCTGGCACGGTCCGTGCTCACAGGGGAGGAGAATCTTTTCCGAGGTGAAAGAGAAAATGAATATCATGGAGATAAAAGACCTCAGCCTGTCGAGAGACCCGGAAACGGAATTCCGGGAGGTTTCTTTCGAAATTGGAGAGGGAGAAATCATCTCTCTCGAGTCGGACACGGAGGAGAGGGTATCTGCCCTCTTCGACGTCCTCACGGGAAGGGTCCTGCCCGATAAGGGGAAGGTCCTTTTCCTCGGGAAGGACGTAACGGGACTCCTTCCGCAGGACCTGGTGAAGGTGGGAGTGGCACGGGCGTTTTCGGGGAGAAATGTTTTCCTGGGAATGACCGTTCTCCAGAATCTCCAGGTTTCCTTCCTCTCCAGCAGGGGAGAAGGGCGGGAGTTTGCCCGGTTGCTCCAGGCGCCTGCTGCGGAAAACGAGAGGATACTTTCCATAATGAGGCACTTCGGCCTCGATGAGTATCGGGATGACCCTGCGGGATACATCCCCGAGGGGAAGCAGCTCCTCCTGGATTTCGCAATGGTGCTCCTTCAGAATCCGCGGGTGCTTTTCCTCGACCGGCCTTCCGCTTCTCTCGACCACGGTGAGAGGGGGAGAGTGGAGGAGGCAATCGTTAACCTCGCCCGGGGAGGGACAGGCGTGTGCGTGTCCATGGGAAGGAGATTTTTCCGGGAGGAGAAGTTCAACCGGGTCCTGATGGTGACGAGGGAAGGCGTCTCCGTGAGAGATTCGGGGGTGATGATGCCGTCCAAATGAGAAGAATCAGCGAAGGAGGGGGATATGGGGAAAAACGCTAACCGTGCGGCCCTGAGGTGGCTTGAGGAAGTTTTCTCGGGAAGTCCCTCAGAAAAGCCGGAAATCCTCAAGGGTGTCCGGGTCGTGGAGATGGCGACCCGAATCTTCGGCCCCTACACGGGGGACCTGCTGGCCCAGCTCGGCGCAGAGGTGATAAAGATCGAGATGCCCGGCGCCGGCGACCTGATGCGATACGTCACCCCGGAAGGCTACTTCTGGAAAAACGCTTCCGTCGGATTTTTCCCCCAGAACAGGAACAAGTACCACGTGGGGCTCGACCTTCATTACGAGGAGGGAAAGGAGATATTTCGGGAACTGGTCCGTCGCTCCGACGTCGTCCTGGAAAATCTCAAGGCGGGCACGATGGACCGGTGGGGCCTCGGCTACCTCCAGCTTCGAGAAATCAACCCGAAAATCATCTATGCCGCCAACACCGGATTCGGGCAGTGGGGACCTTTCTCCCTGGGACGTCCTTCCTATGACGCAACGGCCCAGGCGGTGTCCGGGATGTCCGAAATCACCGGCTTCCCCGGCAGGCCTCCCCTGAAAGTGGGAATTTACATAGGAGATTTCACCGGCGCTCTCACGTCGGCTTTCGCGATTCTCGTCGCGCTTTACCACAGGGAGAAGACGGGAAAGGGACAGTTCATAGACGTGGCGCAGGCGGAGGTTCTCATTCGAATTCTCGACTGGACCTGGGCCTACACGTCTCTCAAAGGGAAACCGAGGACCCGCGTGGGGAACATGGACCCCGCCGTTCCCCCGTCGGGTGTTTTCAGGTGCAGGGACGGTTTCGTCGCCCTGTCGGCGGTGACCCCTGAGCAGTGGAGAGGGTTCGTATCCGCCCTCGGCGACCTCGTGCCGGAAGAAATCCGGCTTCTGGAGGACCCCCTTGAGCGAACGAAGGGGGAAATTCCAGAGGCCCTCGACGAGATAACGGGCAAGTGGTGCTCCAGCATGAAGGTGGAGGAAGTCCTTTCAGCCGCTCAGAAGGGGGGATTCGTTGCCGTGAAGGTTCAGAACGCCCGCGACCACTACGAAAGCGGGCACTTAAGAGCGAGGAAAAGCGTCTGGGAAGTGGAGGATGAGCTGTACGGAACGGTCACGGAGTACGGTCCTCCCCCAAAATTTTCCGATTCACCCATGCGGCTCAAGTGGGAGGCGAAGCCCGTGGGCTATCACAACGAATTCGTCTTCAAAGAGATACTCGGGCTCGGGCAGGAGGAGATGGCGAGGCTCGAGGAGAAAGGCGTCATCGGAAGGTGGGATGACAGGCCCGGCGCCTGTCCTCCTGAAAAATCGTGAGGGGGAGGGGGAGATGAACTGGTTTGAGTGGATTGAGAGGGAGACCCGCCCCGGGGAGGCGGAAAAGAGGAGAGGGGCTTTCGATGGGCTCCTCGTCCTCGACCTGAGTTACGGAAACCTGGCCGGTTCGGTCTGCTCTTCGTTCCTGGCCGAGCAGGGAGCCCGCGTCATCCGGGTAGAGCTCCCCGGCGGGGACATCTCCCGGAAATTCACGCCCGAGGGGACATTCCTCGGAGACTCCGGGCTCGGCTACCTGGTGGAGGAGCTGGGGAAGGAGAGCGTCGTCCTCGATTACCTTTCGCCGGAAGGGGGCGCTCTTTTGAAGAAGATGGCCTCTCAGGCAGACGTCCTCATCGAGACGCACGGTCAGGAGAAGATGGTGTCCGTGGGCCTCGGTTACCCCGAGCTGTCGGGAGTGAACGGGCGTCTCATTTATCTCTCCATTACTCCCACCGGAAACTTCGGGCCCGATTCGGCCCCCGGAGAGGTGGAGGCAGACGTCGTCGGACAGGCCCGCTCCGGAATAATCTATCTGACGGGTGAACCGGAAGAGGAAGGGAAAAGTCCCGAATACTACCAGGTCCCCACGAGAGTCGGTTCCTGGTTCTCCTGGTATGCCGGAGGGATATTCGGCGCTTTTTCCGTCGCGGGAGCTCTTTTTTACAGGGAGTCGTCGGGGAAGGGACAGTTCATTGACCTGACGCCGTCAGAGTCTATTCTCCAGTTTCTCGACTACAACCTTACCTGGTATCACGCTGCGGGGCGGGTTAGAGAGAGGCTCGGGAATTTCGACATCGCAGTTTACCCGTACACATTCGTCCGGTGCAAAGACGGCTACACCTTCATCGCTGCCTACAACGACGACGCTTTCAGGACGCTTTGCGAAATTATGGGTAAGGTGGAACTCCTCGACGACCCCCGTTTCGCCTCTTTCAGCGAGAGGACGAAACTCGAGAACGAAAGGGAACTGGTGAAGCACATTGAGGAGTGGACCTCTCGCCACACGGCAGACGAAATCCTCAGAATAATTCAGGACACGATATCCCGGAAAAGCGGGCCGGGTGCTGCCGTTGTCACGGGGAGGGTGAATCGTCCCGACGAGACACTGAAGGAAACCCACTGGTGGGAGAGGGGGGTTTTCGTGAACCACGAGGACCCCGATTACGGAAGGCTTGTTCTCCAGGGACCGGGTTATAAGATGACAGAAACGCCCCCCCGGGTGAGGAGAGAGAAGCGACCCCTCGGTGCCGACACGGTCCGGGTCCTCAAGGAGCTCTGCGGGCTCGCAGATGAGGAACTGGAGAGACTCAAGAGAAAGGGAATAATCAGCTCATAGACAGGGAGGGAAAAGATGGAAGTGAAAGACCGCGTCGTCGTCATCACGGGAGCGGCACGAGGCCTGGGAAGAGAATGCGCGCTCCGCTTCGGTGAGAGGGGAGCGAAGGTTGCCGCTTTTGACGTGGACTGGGAAGGACTCTCTTCATTGAAGGAGGAAATGGACGGGAACGGAAACTCCTCTCTCGTGCGCGTCGTCGACGTGACGGACGAAGAATCCGTCATGTCTGCCTTTGAAGCGGTGGTGGAGACCTTCGGAAGGGTTGACGTCCTCGTCAACAACGCGGGAATTACGGGGGACCACCTCCTCGTGAGGAGAAAAGAGGGGGACGTGAGGAAGTTCCCTCTGGACCTCTGGAACAGGGTGATATCGGTCAACCTGACGGGCGTCTTCCTCTGCGGGAGAGAGGCGGCTTACTGGATGACGGAGAAGGGGAACAAGGGCGTCATCGTGAACATATCCTCCATTTCCAGGCACGGGAACATTGGACAGTCCAGCTATTCCGCCACGAAAGCCGGCGTCGTTGCCCTCACGGTGACGTGGGCGAAAGAACTGGCGCCTTACGGAATCAGGGTGGCTGCCGTGGCGCCCGGCTTTATCGACACGCCCATGGCGAGGGCAGTCCCGGAAAAGGTCCTGGAAAAAGTCGTTTCCCAGATTCCGGCGGGAAGGCTGGGGAAGCCGGAGGAGATAGCCTCAACAGTCCTCTTCATCGTGGAAAACGACTACGTGAACGGGAGAGTGATTGAGGTGGATGGGGGTCTCCGCCTTTAGGGAATCCCCGCGGGGACGGGGTCAGTCCGTCTGGGTCCCCACCTTCACCATCACCTGGGCGCCGATGTCGTGGCACGATATCACGTGGTCGGCGCCTGCCTTTTTCAGTTTCGGCTCGTTCGCCCAGTCTTCCACTTTTGCCACGACCCTGATGGATGGATTGAGGAGTTTCGCCGTCAGAGTGACGAAGACGTTCGAAGTGTCGTCGAGGGGAGCGAAGAGGAGCGATGCCTTTTCAATTCCTGCCCTTTGAAGGACGTCTTCCTTTCGGGCGTCGCCTTCGATGCAGGGGATTCCCTTGAGCACCATCTCGCGCACCCTCTCCTGGTCGTTTTCCACCACGACGAAGGGTGTATCTCCGTCCCTGAGTCTCCTCACGAGTGCCCGACCCACCTTTCCGTATCCGCACACGATGATGTGGTCCTCTCCGTCGAATCTCTTCTGGGGCAAAGTGAGCACCTCCTCTATCTTCTTTCTGACCACAGCCTCGAAGACCGACTGGACTGAAACGACGACGGTCCCCACTCCGAAGACGATGACGAAGATATCGAGAAGTTTCCCTGCCGTCGTCGTCGGTGTCACGTCTCCGTAGCCGATGGTCGTAATCGTCACGATGGTGAAGTAGAAAGAGTCAAAAAGGGAATTTATGGAATCTTCCACCATGTAGAAGCCGATTGTTCCGATTCCGACAACACCCAGGAGGAGAGCGAGGCTCAGCTGGAGTTTCAGCGACACGTCCCCTTTCCCGGGGTCTTTCAGGAATCTGTGATATCTCTTCTCCCGACCTCCCATTCCATCCCCCTTATCGGATGAAAATCATTCTCGTTTGAACAGGACGGGATTGAAAGAGGGCTAAAATAACATTGAGAGGTGGAAGCGGTGAAAGTGGTGAAGGAACCGGGGAAACTCGTCCTCACATCCGGGTTCGTCGAATACTGGACTTTTTCGTCTTCCCTCAAGGCGAGAAAAATCGAGTTCGACTACTTTCGTCAGGAGGCGAGGATATTCAGGGGCAGGCTTTTCCGGAGTTTGCTGACGATTCCCTTTTCTGACATCACCAGGGTTTATCACCGTATCTACGCGGACCTGGATTCTCTTCTCCTCGTCGACGATTCGAGGAATCGGACGGGACACTCTTCCCTTTCTGTGGTCTTCCTCGAAATTCACGGGAAACCGAACGAGATTGTGTACGTGGAGAATTACTACGGGATGGATTCTGCGTCGGTGAGGAAGACCATCCGGCGAATTCAGGGACTCGTCGACGAAATCACCCTGATCACGGACAAGCCCCTGGCAATCGAGTGCGAGGAGGTGGGATTTTTCGTTGACCTGGGGAGGAGAGAGGTTCTCCTTCCCGGCAGGAGGGTGCCCCTCTCGGAGGTTTCCCTCTTTCAGGTCGTTGAAGCGCCGAACGGATACTTCTCCGTCACCGTCTACACGAAAGACGGAGAGGGAACGAGGACCGTTGATGGCTACGACAAGACGGTAAAGATATCTGACACGGTCCGGATGATTGCGGAGAAAGCTCACGTTTCCTTTCACTTCGTCAGGGACCCTCTGGAGACGAAACTTCCCGAGCCGACGGTCACGATGGAGTCGAAACCCGAGGAGAGCACTTCGGAGAAAATCAAGAGAGTCGCGCGGAGGGCTTTTCTCGACTGAGAAAGCGTTTCTCCCCCCAGGGCTTCTCGTGTATCATTTCAACCTATGATTCCCGCGTGCCACGTAAAGTCGATCGACATCATCGGTCCGTTGAAGATTCAGCCCTTTGGCCTCATCGTTGCTGTGGGCGTCCTCACCGGTTACTTCCTCGCCCTCAGGAGGGCGAAGGAGGTCGGCCTTGACAGGACTGTCTGCGCTGACGCCATTTTCTGGACTCTCCTTTCGGGTTTCATAACGGCGCACCTGGTGTCGGAGATTTTCTATTACCCCGAAGAGGTTGCGAGAAATCCCCTTACCCTTCTGATGTTCTGGAGAGGCCTCTCTTCCTACGGCGGATTTGCCGGGGCCCTTCTCGGAGGGACCCTCTACCTCAGGCGGAGAGGTCTTCCCGTTCTCGAATACGCCGACGCTTTCATGTTCGGGCTTGTGCCGGGGTGGGTGATTGGCCGCCTCGCCTGCACCGTCGTCTTCGACCATCCCGGGAAACCCACGTCGTTCTTCCTCGGCATGCCCGACGTCCAGGGAATCGTGAGGCACAACCTCGGTTTCTACGAGATGCTCTACTCGATAATCCTCACGGCAATCCTTTACGGGATGAAGAGGAAACGGCCTTTCCCGGGTTTCCACTGCGCTCTCATGCTCGTCCTCTATTCTCCCGTCCGTTTTCTCCTCGACTTTCTCCGCGTGGCGGACAGGAGGTACTTCGGGCTGACTCCGGGGCAGTACTTTTCCCTCCTCGCCCTTGCCGGCGGGGTGGCTCTTTTCCTCTCCGGAAGGAGGAGGCATCAAAATGTTTGAGGGAAGGGAGCTCTTACGAGGTCGATTCTTCCTTCTCGTAGAGCACGGCGGTGAACCTGTTTCCTCCCAGGTCGTTGGGGGAGACAGTGACGTTTCCACCGTAGAGCGTGCAGATGTGTTTGACGATGGAAAGGCCGAGCCCTGTCCCCGACCTCTTTCTGTTCCGGGAGGAGGAGACGGTGTAGAACCTGCGGAATATCATCTCCCTCTTTTCCTCAGGAATGACCGGACCCTCGTCGTCGACGGTCACGGTGACCTGTCTCCCCGACCTCTTGATTTCAACGTAAACGTTCTCCCCTGTTGAATACTTCATTGCGTTGTCGCACAGATTGACGAGGACGCTCAGAAGGTGGTCGTAGTGGATTCGAACTTCTCCCCCCGGATGCCTGATGGAGAGATTTTTCCCTTCTCTTTCTGAGAGGGTCTGCTCGAGCTCAGCCACTGCTTCTTCAAGGTTCGCCGGTTCTTCCACAGGGAAGGAGGTATCCATCGACTCCAGCCTGTGGAGTTCGAGCATGTCATCGATGAGCGCAGAAAGCCTCTTCGTGCCCCAGTAGATGGAGTCGATGAAATCTCTCCTGGTTTCCTCGTCCAGGGAAGGAGTTGTGGCGAGGGTTTCCGCGTATCCCATGATGAGAGAAAGGGGGGTCCTCAATTCGTGGGAGATGTTCCCGATGAGTTCCTCCTTGAACTCGTCGAAACGCTCCTTTCTCGTTATATCCTGGAGGAGGTAAATCGTCTCGCCCTCCGCTTCTCCCTTCACGGCCTCCAGGACCATCCCTCTCACTCTCCGGACCAGCCTCACCGTTCCTTCGGACCCGAGATCCTTGAAGAGGAGAATGGCGTCGGGGTCTGAGAGATTCTCCATGAGTGGTCTGCCTACATCGATTTCATCTCCGATAATTTCCTTTCCTCTCTTGTTCACGTATGTCACTCTCCCGGACCCGTCCACCGAGACGATTCCCGTATCGAGGGAGGCGAGGACCTTCTGGAAGAGCCTGTTTCTCCTCTCGAGCCTCACCTGTTCTTCTCTCATCAGTCTGTGCGTCCGTCTGAGAAGGGATGAGATGCTCTTCATAGTGGGGTCTCTGAAATCGGGAAAGTGAACGTGCCTCTTGCCTGCGGCGAGCCTGTCCGTTATTTCGTGAAGCCTCCTCACGGCGATGTTTACCCTGCTGGCCGCGTATGCCGAAGAGACGGCCGTTGTCAGGATGATTCCCGCCATCAGGATGAGGAACCACCACCCGGGAATGATGTCGCCTTCCCCTTCGGGGAGAGACACCCTGAGGATGGAACCGTCCGCTCTTCGCGCTGCATAGGAAAGGACCATCGTCTTCAGTGCAGTGTTGAGCCTGACGGAGAAGCTTTCTCTTTCCCCCCCTTTCACCTGGAAAAGTTCTTCGAAGTCGGCGTAGTCGTGGTCTTTCATGAGAGAGGGAAGTTCACCGGATGTGTCGACTATGACCTTTCCTGCCGGGTCGATGAGGGAGAGATAAATCTGGCGAGTGGTGGTTTCTTCCTTTTTCTCAAAAAGGTTGACGGCCGTCTCCTCATCTTCAATGAGGAGGTCCGCAAGAGTCCAGACAGATTTCAGAACCTCCTCCCTCTCTCTTTCTCTCGCTCCGTCTGCAGTGACGAACGCCACCTTTACCGTCAGGAGGACGACGAGGAGGAGAGGAAGGCACGTTATGAGAAAGAATCTCCAGAAATTCTTCACGGGTCCAGCCTGTATCCTATGCGGGGGACAGTTTTGATTTTTGTTCCCGCATTCCCCAGTTTTTTCCGGAGGGAAGACACGTGGGCGTCCACGGTTCTCGTGACGACGTCTGCCTCGTATCCCCACACGTTCGTCAGAAGTTGATTCCTCGTGAAAACCCTCCCCGGGTGTGAGACGAGGAGGGCGAGGAGTTCGAATTCCTTTCTCGTAAGGGAGACCTCTTCTCCATCGACAGAAACGGTCATCCCATCCGGGTCGAGAGATATCCCGCCCGCGTTGATGATGCCGCTCCCTTTTTTCCCCGTCCTCCGGAGGAGGGCACCCACTCTGGCGAGGAGGACCTTTACGCTGAAGGGTTTCGTCACGTAGTCGTCGGCTCCTTCCTCGAGCGCCCTAACAATGTCTCCCTCCCTCGTCCTGGCCGAAACGACGATGACCGGGGTGTCCTTAACAGGGGGTGCGCTGTTCCGCAGGATGTGGAGGAACTGAAATCCTGACAGCCCGGGGAGCATCAGGTCGAGGAGGATAAGGTCAGGGCTGAACTCCTCGAGAGCGATGAGGGCGTCGTTTGCGTTTTCCACGCCGAGGGGCCGGTATCCCTCCTTTTCCAGATTGAAGAGGACGATTTCTCTGAGGTCCTCTTCATCCTCAATCACGAGTATCCTCTTCACCTTCCTCTTTCTCCCAGATGGAGTGCCTCACGATTTTCCCCCGGACCATGAAGTAGACGAGCTCTGCGATGTTCGTCGCGTGGTCGGCGATCCTCTCAAAGTTGTTCGATATGAACATGAGGGATATGGCGACTTTCGTCTTTTTCAGGTCTTCCACGAGGTAGGTGAGAAGTTCCCTGATGACCTGATTGTTCAGGTCGTCCACGAAGTTGTCTCTCTTCATCACGTCCACGGCGAGAGAAATGTCCCTGGAGAAGTACGCCTCCACTGCGTCCCGGAGCATTCCCCGGGTGTGCTCGGCCATCCTCGGGAGGTCGATGTAGGGTTTGATGCGCGGGAGTTTGCTGATTTCCACAACCTCTTCGCAGATGTTGACGCAGTGGTCTCCTATTCTCTCCAGGTCGTTGATGATTCTCAGGGCGGTGACGACGTAGCGGAGGTCGACGGCCTTCGGCTCGTAGAGGGCGAGAATCTTCAGGCAGAGCTCGTCCACCTCCACGTCGAGCCTGTCCATCGTCTCGTCTTTTTCTATGATTGAGCGGGCAAGGTCGATATCTCCCTCGACGAGGGAGGTTATCGCGCCCTGGATCATTTCCTCGGCGAGCGAACCCATCCGGGCGATGAGTTCCCTGAGTTTGCCGTATTCTTCTCTCATCTGCCCATCTCCTCATCCGAAACGGCCGGTAATGTAGTCTTCCGTCAGCTTGACGGAAGGGTTCGTGAAAATTTTCTCCGTCTGGTCATATTCTACGAGTTCCCCCATGTAGAGGAAAGCGGTGAGGTCGGAAATTCTCGCCGCCTGCTGCATGTTGTGGGTGACGATGATGACCGTGTACTCTTCCTTGAGGGAAACGATGAGCTCCTCCACCTTGGCAGTGGCTATCGGGTCGAGGGCAGAGCAGGGCTCATCGAAGAGGACCACTTCCGGATTGACGGCTATGGTCCGTGCGATACAGAGCCTCTGCTGTTCCCCTCCCGAGAGGGAGAGGGCGCTGGCGTCGAGCCGGTCCTTGACCTGGTCCCACAGGGCTGCTTTCTTCAGGCTTTCCTCCACAATCGTATCGAGCGTTTCCTGGTCCCTCACCCCGATGAGACGGAGTCCGTAGACGACGTTTTCGTAGATGGACTTGGGAAAAGGGTTGGGCCGCTGAAAGACCATTCCGATGCGTCGCCTGATTTCTATCGGGTCGGCTTTGGGGCCGTAAATGTCCTCTCCCTGAAAGAGGATTCTTCCCGTGTGACGGAAGTCTCGAATGAAATCGTTCATCCTGTTGAGACAACGGATGAGGGTGCTCTTCCCGCAACCCGACGGGCCGATGAGGGCTGTCACCCGGTTGGGAGGGATTTTCAACGAAATGTCCTTGAGGACGTGTTTTTCGCCGTACCAGACGTTGAGATTTTCGATCTCTATCGCATGCGGGGATGTCACTTCCAGGTCCTCCTGAATCTATATCTGATGTAAACGGCGGCGGCATTGAGGAGCAGGGTGATGGCGAGGAGAACGATGATGGCGGCAGCCGCGTTGACGAGGAACGCCTTCTGCGGACGGGAGACCCAGTTGAATATCTGAATGGGGAGGACTGTGAAAGGGTCCTTGAGCCACTCGAAACTGAGATGTATGAAGGGGAAAGTCCCGTCCACGGATATGGGTGATGTGGGAAGGAAGGCGATGTAGGTGAGCGCTCCGATGGTGATGAGGGGTGCCGTTTCCCCGATGGCCCGCGAGAGGGCGAGTATCGTGCCGGTCATGATGCCGGGCATGGCCGCGGGGAGCACGGCGTTTTTCGTCGTCTGCCACCGGGTAGCACCGAGCGAATACGAGGCTTCCCTGATTGAGAAAGGGACCGCTTTCAGCGCTTCCCGCGACGAGATGATGATGATGGGGAGGATGAGAAGGGCGAGGGTGAGCGCTCCGGAGAGGATGCTCCTCTCGAGGTCCATCGCCCTGACGAAGACGCCGAGTCCGAGAAGCCCGTATATGATTGAGGGAACGCTCGCCAGGTTTGCGATGTTCAGTTCAACGAGGCGGGTAAACCAGTTTTTCCTCGCGTACTCCTCGAGGTAGATTGCAGCGGCCACTCCTACGGGAATCGAGACGGCTGCAGTCAGTCCCATGATGACGAAGGTTCCCACAATGGCAGAGAGGATTCCGGCCCGGGCCGGTCTCCGTGAGGGGAAACTGGTGAGGAACTTCCACGAGAGCCTCCCGGCTCCGTCGCTCAGCACGTCGATGAGGAGGGCGGCCAGGACGCTGATGGCGAGAATTGTCGAGAGGATGGCGACCCACTTGAAAATGAGGTCCACCCTTTCGTTTCTCTTGATGACGTTCGGGTTCAGTTGTAACGCTTTTCCTCTCACTGGTATTCCTCCCGGAATTTCCTGCTCAGCCAGATGCTCAGTCCGTTGAAGAGGAATGTGAGGACGAAGAGGGTCATCCCTGCGGCGTAAATGGTTTTGTATTCGATCGTTCCGGCGGGAGTGTCGCCGAGGCTTACCTGGACGATGTAGGCGGTTATCGTTTCTATGGGCACGAGCGGGTTCAGGGTGAGCCGCGGCTGTTGTCCCGAGGCGATGGCGACGATCATCGTCTCTCCGATGGCACGGGAGACCGCGAGGATGAACGAAGAAGCGATACCGGAAGCGGCTGAAGGGAGGACGACTTTCGTCGCCGTCTGAAACCTGGTGGCTCCCATTCCGTAGGAGGCTTCCCTCAACTCGTTGGGCACGGCTGCCATGGCGTCCTCGCTCAGCGAAGAAACGAGGGGGAGAATCATGATGCCCATCACTATTCCGGGGGACAGGGCGTTGAATCCCGAGAGGGATGGGATGATTTTCTTCAGAAGGGGCGTGACGAAGAGGAGAGCGAAGTATCCGTAGACCACTGTCGGGACGCCCGCGAGAATTTCAAGGAGCGGTTTCACCACTTCACGCGTTCGGGGAGAGGCGTACTCGCTCAGGTAGATTGCGGCGAGAAGTCCCAGCGGAAGAGCAACCACGATAGCGATAGAAGAGACGAGGAATGTCCCGGCCAGGAGGGGGAGAATGCCGAAGTGCTTGTCGACGAAGAGAGGGGTCCACTGTGTGTCCGTGAAAAACTGGATAAAGGGGACCTCCCGGAAGAACTCCACCGTCTCGAAGAGGAGAACTCCGACGATTCCCAGCGTGGTGAGGATGGAGAGAGAGGCGCAGGAGAAGAGAAAGAGGTTAACTCCCTTCTCCCGCAGCCTTTCCTTTCCCGCCTCGTGCCTCATCGGTTTACTTCTCGATGGAGAGGAGATCCTCGATGCTGACGCCGACCTTTGCACCCTTTCCTCCGAAGACAGACCCCGTTATTCCCTTGCGAAAGCGCTCAAGGGCAAGATCGTAGGCACGGTCGGGCAGGGGGATGTATCCCACCTCCCGGACCAGGTCCTTCGCGTTTTTCAGGTAAAACGTGACGAAATCCTTGACCTCCGGTCTCTTCATCGACTTCGAACTCACGTATATGAATATGGGACGGGAAAGCGGCTGATACGTTCCGTTTTTGACGGTTTCCGGCGACGGCGTTACGGGTCCCTTTCCGTTCGTGTCCTTTCCGTCATCGATGGGGACGACCTTCAGTTTGTCCGTGTTTTCTTCGTAGTAGGCGAGGCCGAAGAACCCCAGCGCAGATGGGTCTGTGGAGACTCCCTGGACGAGGACGTTGTCGTCCTCGCTCGCGGTGAAGTCGCCCCGGCTGGCTCCTTCCTGGCCAACGATGGCTTTTGTGAAGTAGTCGTACGTGCCGGAGTCAACGCCGGGTCCGAAGAGGTGAATTTCCCTGTCAGGCCATCCCTTCCTCACCTGACTCCACCTGGTGACCTTCCCCTGGGCTGAAGGTTCCCAGATTCTCTTCAGTTCATCCACCGTCATGTAGTCCACCCAGCTGTTCGAGGGGTTGACCACGACGGCGATTCCGTCGTAGGCCACGGGGAGTTCGACGAAATCAATTCCGTTCTCCCTGCACAGTTTGACCTCCACGGGCTTAATCGGCCGGGAGGCGTCGTTCACGTCCGTTTCCCCGCGGCAGAACTTCTTGAAGCCTCCGCCCGTGCCGGAAATCCCGACGGTGACCATCACCTTCCCTCTCATTGCCCCCTGAAACTCTTCTGCGACGGCTTCCGTTATCGGGTAAACGGTGCTCGAGCCGTCCACCTTGACGAGGAGTCTCTTCGCGAGGACGGGGGTGACGGCGAGGGCATTCGCGAGAAGGAATGAGAGAGCCGCGACGATGAGTTTTTTCATTTCTATCCTCCGTTTTTTTCCCTCTATCGTAGAGGGAGGTGCGGGGAAAGTGGTCATGGAATTGTAAAAAAAATGTAAAAAAGAGTTCCCTTTCCTCTCCTCAGTGGCTCAAGTTTCCCCTCCGGAGAGACGATTTTTTAAAAGGAAAAGGCAATGGAGGAGAGCGAGTGACGAAAAGAGAAGAAATATTCTCGAAACTCGAGAAAGTTCCTTCCTTCCCTTCTTCCGCCGGTCGGGTTCTCGACCTCATACAGAAGCCGGACGTGGATTTTCAGGAAGTGGTGAAGCTCATCGAATATGACCCTCTCCTGACGACGAACATCCTCAGGCTAGCGAATTCCGCCTATTACAGGGGATTGGCAAAGATAGAGACGGTTCGGGACGCCGTCCTCCGCCTGGGCCTCGACAATATATTCAACATGGTCGTCGCAATCGGTTTCGCCCCCATAGCCCAGAAGACGGTGGACCCTTACGACCTCACGGCGGGTTCGTTTTTCGAGCACTCCGTCGCAGTGGCCATCGGGTCTGTTCACCTGGCAAAGATGCTCCGCCTCAAGGTTCCCCCCTATCTCTTTACGGCTGCGCTCCTCCACGACATCGGGAAGGTGGTCCTGGGGACATACGCGGGGGTTGATGGCGAAGAGATTCGGAGGGTCTGTCAGAAGGAGGGGGTTCAGTTCGAAGTTGCGGAGAGGAAGGTTCTCGGGACTGACCACGCTGAAGTGGGAGCGGCCCTTCTCAGGTTGTGGAATATGCCCGAGAACATCGTGAGCGTCGTCGAGTTCCACCACGGAGGCGTTCCCCTGGAGAATGGACTGGCGCCTCACATGGTCCACCTGGCAAATTCCTTCTGTCTCATGTCCGGAGTGGGAGGGGAGCGGGAAGGTGTCGATAATCTCCCGTCTTACGAGATTCTCTCTCACTACCGGATGGGCGATATGGTTTCGGCGAAACTGGTGGAGTCCATCGAGGGGGAACTCGAATCAGCCCTCTCCCTCTTTCGGGGAGTTTGACGGGCCGGACTCTCTCCCCCGGAAATCTCCCAGTTCTTCGAGAATCATTTCTGTTGCCCTGTTCCTGTTGAGCGTGTAGAAGTGAATTCCCGGTGCGCCTTCCCGGATGAGCTCCTCGCATTGAGCGATGGCGAAGTCGACCCCCTTTTTCAGGGTGTCTTCGGGGGAGAGGCCCTCCATCTCCCTGATGAGCGACTGCGGGACGGAGGCCCCGCACATCTCCGTGAATCTCGTCACCTGTCCCAGGTTGATGATGGGCATGATTCCCGGCAGGATGGGAACGGTTATTCCCGCACGCTCCGTCCTCTCGCGGAAGCGGAAGTAGAAACGGTTGTCAAAAAAAAGCTGGGTGATGATGAAATCGGCCCCCTCGTCCACCTTCATTTTCAAGTACTCCGTGTCCTTCTCCAGAGAAGGAGATTCGATGTGCCCCTCCGGATACCCGGCCACGCCGATGCAGAAATCTCCCTTTTTTTTGATGTGTCGGACGAGTTCGAAGGCATACCGGAAGTCTTTCCAGGGGTTTTCGGACCCGCTTTCGCGGGGAGGGTCTCCCCTGAGGGCGAGGATGTTGTCCACTCCTTCCTGCGTGAGGCGGGCGACGATGGAGTCTATTTCTGACCGAGTCGACCCGACGCAGGTTAAGTGCATCATCACGTTGAGACCGTGCACGTCCTTCAGCCGGAGGGTCCACTCCAGCGTCTTCGCCCTCGTCGACCCGCCGGCCCCGTATGTGATGGAGACGAAATCGGGGGAGTACTTTTTCAGGTGCCCCACCGTTTCCTCGAGGATGTGTTCGTTTTCCACCTTCTTCGGGGGGAAAAACTCAAAGGAGAGGAGGGGCCGCCCTTTCAGGAATATTTCTCTGATTTTCATTCCCTTTTTCGCGCTCCTGTCTCAGGGGGTTGAGAAGAGATTTTAAAAGAATATAGCAGGGTTGGTGATGATTCAAGGTTTGAGGGGGGGGTGGGGACCCCCCGGAGGGAGGTCCCCACGACACGGGGAGGTGGAGAGTGGGTCAGTCAGAGAGAATCCTGTCGAGCCTGTCCAGGTCGTTGACGACCTTCCAGGCCCCTCCTCCTTTGAGAACGCGCTTTTCCCACGTGGCCAGCCGGCCCATGTACTTCCTCGGGTCGATGTTGTCCGTCCTCAGTTTGGTGACGTTCAGGGCCACCACCCGGATACCCTTCAGTTGCAGGGGGATGTCCCTTATCTGTCCCTTCTGAAGGTCCTCTTCAAGGTCAGAGAAGATGAGGATGTATTTCCTTCCCGCTCCGGTTTCGTTGAGAAACTCCGCCGCCTGGAGGATTCCGCCGGTGATGTCCGTGTGGGAACTTCCCTTCACGGACGAGAGGAATTCCTGAAACCTGGTCAGGAAGAGCCTTTTCTGCTGGTTCGCATAGGAAGGTCGGGAGTCGAAGGTGACTTTCTCGATGATGTCCTTCTCGCTGAAACTCCCGCTGTCGATGCGCGCTACCGCCAGGGAGTCGCCCGGGTTGAGCGTCCCGAGGAGGTATTTGACGATGGCTTCCGCTTTCTCCAGTTCGAGGCGGTAGGTCCCCGAGGTGTCGAGGAGCATGTAAACCGCCGTCCTGTGCCCGGAGGTGTCGGCGCATCCCCAGAGGAACAAGAGGAGAGACAGGAGTATGATTACCTTCCTCTTCACTGAACCGCCTCCTTTTCCCCTTCTTTCGACTTCATTTCTTTCGACTTCTCCCTCACGAGCTTCTCCGCCCAGAGGTAAGGGAAGACGAATATATCGTAGGCCGTAACGCAGAACTCGCCGAGATACTCCATCGCTTTTCCCAGCAAACGGAGGAGGAAAGAGACAAACCGGAGAGCGAGCTCCATGACTCCCCCGATTACCGTTCGGGATGAGTGGATGAGCGACTCGAGAGGGATGGCGACGAAGGCGAGGGCGAAGGGGAGGATAAATCCCATCACCATCTGACCTGCCATCGGAATCCAGCGGAAAGGAGCGCCCGTTCCCCGGGAAACGCCCGCAAGGGACTGCCTGAGAGCTTCGATATCAGCGGCAATCATGTCTCTCATGAATGCGAGGGATGCCTCTATGGAGGCGAGGATGAGGAGAATCGCGAAGGTAATCCATATCATTCTCTTCCGGATTCTGTCGTCGAGGGAACCGATGATGGGGAAGAGCCGGGTGATGCGGAGTGATTCCATGAGGTATATCCCCATTGCGCTCTCGACGAGGATAATGACGAGCGCTGCCACGTGAGAGGTCCTGAAGGGACCGATGTAGCTCCCCCCACCAACCATTTCCGACATGGGGAGGGCGATGAGATTGAAATTGATAACGGCCCCTCCCACGGCGATGAGCATGACGAGGAGAGAGACGAAAAACTGAATCGTCGCTGATGCGGAAAGGGCCTTTACCGTCCTGTCTGTGCCGGCCATCACCCTCTGGAACTCTCCCATCTTTCCGTCGATGGTCTGAGCGCGGTGGTAGAGCCCGTTCAGGATTCCGTTGACTTCCTCGAGTTTCTCCCCCATTTTCCGGAGGTGGGGGATCGTCCTCTTCAGCGACTCCTGCCTCTTTGCCGTTACAGAACGGAATTCCCTCATCACCTCTTCGTGCTGCCGCTCGAGCAACTTCTTGATTTCCGTGAGAACGTGAGCCGCAAGGGTGTCTCCCTTGGACTGGAGTTTCGCTATCGAACCTATCGCCTCGACCCATTTCGAGGGAGGGGGAGGGACGACGGAACTCTCCATGTAGTCCGTTTCCACCTGACTTATGAGCTCGCTCATCTCCCTCTGGAGGAGGGGGAAGCCGTGGAGGTCCCGCCTGAGGGAAGTCTCGATTCTGCTGAACTCCCTGACCACCTCCCTTTCGGCGTTCTCCCTTGCCAGGTTGAGGAGGACTTCCCTGTTTCTCTCGGCAAGTCGTTTCTCCGTCTGCCCGGCCGCTTTCGAGGCGAAACGGAAGGTGCGGGAGAAGATGAGGAAAAGCGACCGGAGCGCTCGGTGGGCTGCAGGGCGAACGATATAGAGGACAGTCGCGACAAGCGCCAGGGCGGCCAGGGCTGACACGACCGGATGACCGGGAAACAATCGAAATATACTCTCCATGGTACCCCCCTTTCAGGGAGAGGACCCATTTCCTCTCCCGATTTCCGGGTTTTCACCCCGCTCGGGGGCTCTCTATTTCACCTCCTGTGCCCACTCCCGGGAGGCTTGACGCAACTTCCTGTAACTGAACGACTTTTCCCCTCTCTTTTCCCCCCGGCTTCCATTTTTCTGTGTCAGGTGACGTCAGAACGGCGTTTCACTTTTGTAACTTCCGGGGGGAGGGAGTGTTCTCCATCGAGAAATTGCCCGTATTTCGTTGATTTTTTTGTTTCCACCTTTTTGTGGAGGAAAAAGAACTTTAGACTTCCCCGGCAGGGAGGAAATGCGACTTTAAAGAAAAGCGTAATATTGCGGGAAGGCCGCATATTCACGGCCCAATCCGCGTCTATCTTCCCCTTTGCCAGGAGGCAATGTCCCCCGGAAAAAGTCAAAAAATGTTATTCTTTATCTGAAAAAGAATGAGAAGGAGGGGAAGAGGTCTTTTCTCCCGCGAAAATTATTGTTGTTCTCGTCCTGGGAGGGCTCCTCCTGGCGGTCTTATACTTCTTCGGAGGTGCATGGGTGGAAAGAGGAATCGTCTTTTTCCCGGAGAGGGAGATTTACCAGACGCCGAAGGACGTGGGCCTTTCCTACGAAGACGTCTATTTCCCCGCTGCCGACGGCGTCAGGCTCCACGGATGGTTCGTGCCGGGGGAGAGGGATACCCTCCTGGTCTGGTTCCACGGAAACGCGGGAAACATCGCCGACCGGGTCGACAACCTGGGGCTTCTCGTCCGGAAGACGGGCGTCTCCGTTTTCCTCTTCGATTATCGGGAGTACGGCTTGAGTCAGGGAAGAGTCTCGAAGGCGGGAACCTTCTCGGACGCAGAGGGAGTATACCGGTATCTGACGGAAGAGAGGGGGGTGCCACCGGAAAAGATGGTCCTCTTTGGCAGGTCTCTCGGGTCGGCGCTGGCCGTCTACCTCGCTGCTACCCGTCCCGTCGGCGCTCTCATCGTCGAGTCCGCCTTTACCTCTTCTGAGGACGTGGCTAACCTTTACTATCCTT
>RFHC01000250.1 GCA_003696505.1 Deltaproteobacteria bacterium | reverse complement strand
GGGAGGAGGAGGGTCAGGGCATTCGCCGGGGGATGCCTCGTCGACGTGGCCAGGGCCGTCAATTACACGGTGGACTGCTCGCCCGTCTACGGCCTCTCCACATCCGACTTGTTTGCGGGCGATTTCCTGATACCCCTCATCTACTTCGTATTCCGGCAGCAGATGTGGGTCTGGTGCGCCGACGTGACGGAGGGGAAACTGGACGAGGAGATGAGGCAGTACGCGGTCTCGTGCGTGCGCGCGGGGTTTCACCTGCGGAGGTGGGACCCGGACGACGTCTTCGCGGCTCTGGAGGTTCTCCGGGAGGCACTTCTCGTGCAGGAGGCGTACGAGACGAACCCCTCGTTCCCGTGGGAGGATGTTCTCCAGGCCGCGGGGGTTCCCCACACAGAGAAGGAGAAAGGAGCGTTTGGAATGAATGGAAGCGCGTACTTCATGAGCAAGTCGCTCTTCACGAGGGGGATGAGGTGCCCTCTCTCCCTCTACCTGGACCGGAAGAGACCGGAGGTCCGAAACGAGGATTCCGGCGATGATGTGTTCCGGTTCAACATGGGGCGAGAGGTGGAGAAGCACGCCCGGCGCCTTTTCCCGGGGGGAACGGAGGTGCCCTGGGGAGAGGGAACGTTGGAGGACCAGGTCCGGTTCACGAGAGAGGTTCTCGTCTCGGGGGCGCCCGCCGTCTACGAGGGCGCCTTCCCCCACGGAGGCCTCTTCGTGAAGTGCGACATTCTCGCCCGGAGGGAGGATGGGTGGGACCTCCACGAGGTGAAGTCGAGCACAAAGGTGAAGGAGGAATACGTCATAGACCTCGCCTTCCAGTTCCACGTCCTGAGGAGTTCAGGGGTTCCCGTCCGGAGGGCGGGAATTATCCACGTTAACAGCAACTACGTTCGCCGGGGGGAGGTGGACCCGGAGGGCCTTCTCTCCGTGGAAGACCTCACCGAAGAAGTGGAGGCGCTGGCTGCCGGGATTCCGGAGGAGGTGGAGAGGCTTGTGAGAGTCCTCGATGGGCCGGAACCGGTGGTTCCCGTGGGACGGTACTGCCATGACCCTTACGAGTGCGACTTTACCGGGTACTGCTTCAGGGACAGGCCGGAATACTCGGTGTTCGAATTGTCCGGGAGGGGAATCGACCTGTATGACCTTTACAACAGGGGATACCGGTCTCTGGACAAGGTTCCCCCCGAGATTCTCCCACCGAAGCAGAAGTTCGAGGTGGAGATGTACCGGGCAAAAGCGAGGAGAGTGGACAGGCAGCGCCTTAGGGAGTTCCTCGAGAGGGTGGAGGAACCCGTTTCCTTCCTCGACTTCGAGACCTTTTCTCCCGCCGTTCCTCTCTACGAGGGAACGACTCCTTACGAGAAAATACCCTTTCAGTATTCCCTCCACGTCCTTACGGGGGACGGAACCGAACCGGTCCACAGGGAGTTTCTCGCCGACCCGGGTGAGGACCCGCGGCGGAGATTGCTCGAAGCCCTGGTGCGCGATCTGCCCGGAGAGGGGAGCGTGGTGGTTTACCACGCCCCTTTCGAGAAGAGGGTGCTCCAGCTCCTTGGGCAGCGGTTCCCCGAATTCCGCGGGTGGGCCGAGTCGGTCATCGCGAGGATCGTCGACCTCATCGAACCCTTCCGTTACCGGTTCGTCCACGACTGGAAGATGGTGGGTTCCTCGTCTCTCAAAAAGGTTCTCCCCGCCTTCGTTCCCCACCTCGGGTACGATGACCTGCACATACAGGAAGGCGAGCAGGCCTCGTCAATCTACGGGTGTCACGTGATGGGGTGGGCACCATCCAACTGGGAAGCGGTGCGGAAACACCTCCTCGAGTACTGCCGGCGCGATACCCTGGGGCTCGTGGAACTCTACCGCGTCCTCAGAGGTCTCGTGTGACACGGAATCGGGAGAAGGAAGCGGGGGCGCGGATGCGCTTCCCCTTTACCGGGGAGAGTGCGCGGAGAGGGCGCTCTCCAGCTCTTCCCGCACCTGCTTCCTGAACCAGGCTGGGGAGATTACCTCGGCGTTGGGGATGAAGCGGTATATCCAGGGCTTTATCCCGTCAACCCCGTTCACCTCGAAGGTGAGGTCCACCGAGCCGTCCTTCCTCTTCTTTGTTTTCTGCGTCTCGTGCCACTTTCTCCGGAGGACGTGTTCCCTCACGCGGGGGGAGAATCGAACGGTGACCCTCACCGGGTCGCCGTCCACGAAGGAACCGAAGGCGCGGGCGAAGACTTCGGCGGGGTCTTCCTCGCCGGGGAGGAAGTGCTCCTCCAGCACGGTGAGCTCGAGGATCCTGTCCACGCTGAACGTCCTCGGTTCCCCCCGGAGATGGCAGAATCCACGCAGGTGCCAGAACCCGTCGGCGAAGAAGAGAAAATAGGGGTCCACCTTCCGCACCGTCTCTTCCCCCGTGGAGACGGCGTGGTATCGAATCTCGATCCGCCTCTCCTCCCTGATCGCCCGAGAAATCTCGAGGAGGTGGTCGTCCACCTCCGGCGAGATGCTTCCCCCCTCGATGACGATGAACCTCGAAAGGTCTTTTCTCTCCTTCAGGAGTTTCCGCTCGATGCTCCCCATGACGTCGTCGAAGCGCTTCCCGAAACCCTTGACCAGGCTCCGGGCGAGGGAGAAGGCGATGAGTTCCTCCGTGGTGAGGTGGGCTTTCTTCAGGGAGTAGCCCTCGGGGAAGGCGTAGCATCCCCGGTCGCGGTCGAAGTAGACCGGCACGCCCACCGATTCCAGCGCCTTCACGTACCGGTAGACCGTCCTCTCCGTCACGCCCAGTTTTTCCGCCAGGGACCGGGGGGTGTGCCTCTCCCCGTTCATGATCGAGACGGCGATGGAGAGGATGGCGTCGAACTTCTTTTCGAAGAGGGGGGCTCTCTTCGTCATGGTCCGCTTCCTCCACCTATCTTGTAGTTAATTCAAGTATATCTAACCAGACTGACAGGGGTCTGTCATCTTCATGACCGCAGAAAATAGGGCCCACCCGGTCTGGACGGGCATGTGGGGAGGAGATGTCCCTCTCCATTGAAAAAACCTTCACTCCAGTCGCCGGAATCCCTCACTTCCGCTTGTTTTCACCGGTCAACCCCGGCCCCCCGTGCCCTCAACTCCTTAAGGGGGATGATGGATTGCGCCATCGTTCGAGGGCATTTCCAGAAATACCTATTTGTTTTCAGCGACTGGAGAAGTGATGAAGTGAAACGGTGTCAGAGCGAAGGAAGGCACGTGTGTCTCCCAGTTTCGGGG
>RFHC01000249.1 GCA_003696505.1 Deltaproteobacteria bacterium | reverse complement strand
GGGATGACCTGCGCTTCCTGCGTGAAGAGGGTGGAGAGGGCTCTTTCCCGCGTCCCGGGAGTCAGGAATGTCTCCGTCAACTTTGCCACGGAAGAGGCGATGGTGGAGGGGGACGGAGATTCTCTCGATGTGGACGCCCTCGTGAGTGCCGTGAGGGATGCGGGTTACGATGTTGCCCTCTCGACGAAGGATTTCGTCATCAAGGGGATGACCTGCGCTTCCTGCGTCGAGCGGATTGAGCGGGCCCTTTCCCGGGTGCCGGGCATCGTGGCTGCGTCGGTCAACCTGGCGACCGGGACAGGGAGGGTCACCTACATCCCCGGCGCAGTGGAGGTGGACCCGGCCGTGAGGGAGGCAGTGGAGGGTGCCGGATACGAGGTTGAGGAAATCGAGGAGGGGGAGGACCCCCTCGCCCTGAAAGAGAGGAGGGAGAGGGAGGAAGCAGAGGGGCTGAAGAGGAAGTTCATCGTGGGGCTCTGTCTCGTCATCCCCACCTTTCTCCTCGTTTACTGGGACCTCCTCGGACTCTCGAGGGTCGTTCCTCTCCCACCGGAGGCGAATCGTTTCATTCAGTTTCTCCTCATCACGCCCGTGCAATTCTGGGTGGGGTGGCAGTTTTACCGGGGGGCCGTCTCGGCCCTCAGACACGGGTCCACGAACATGAACACCCTCATCGCCGTCGGCACGACGGCAGCGTACGTCTACAGCGTCGTGGCCACCTTCTTCCCATCCCTCTTCGAAGGGAGCGGGTACGGGGCGGAGGTTTACTACGACACTGCCGGTGCCATAATCGTCCTCATCCTCCTGGGGAGGTATTTCGAGGCGCGGGCGAAGGGGAGGACGGGAGAGGCGGTGAAGAAACTCATCGGCCTCGCTCCGAAGAGGGCCCGAGTCGTCAGAGGAGAGGAGGTCGTTGAAGTTCCCGTTGAGGAGGTCCGCCCGGGTGACCTCGTCCAGGTGAGGCCCGGGGAGAGAATTCCCGTGGACGGTGAGGTGGTTGAGGGGTACTCGGTCGTGGACGAATCGATGCTCACGGGGGAACCGATTCCCGTGGAGAAAAAGGAGGGAGACCGGGTCGTTGGCGGCACCCTGAATCAGACGGGGACTTTCCTCTTCCGCGCGACGGGGGTGGGGAAGGACACAGTCCTGGCGAGGATCGTGAAGCTCGTTCAAGAGGCCCAGGGGTCGAAGCCCCCCATCGCCCGACTTGCCGACAGAATCGCCGCGTACTTCGTGCCCGCAGTCATGACGGTAGCGGCTGTGACCTTTGCGGTCTGGTATTTCGCCGGGCCGGAGCCGAGGTTGACCCACGCCCTGCTCACGTCGATTGCCGTCCTCATCATTGCCTGCCCCTGCGCCCTCGGACTGGCGACGCCCACCTCCATCATGGTGGCGACGGGGAGAGGCGCGCAGCAGGGGATTCTCATCCGCTCCGGAGAGGCCCTGGAAAGGGCGTGTCACGTCGACACTGTCGTCCTCGACAAGACAGGCACCCTGACGAAGGGCGAGCCCGAGGTGACGGACGTCGTGGTCGCTCCCGGCGCCCGTGAGAGAGACGAGAGAGGAGTGCTCTTCCTCGCTGCTTCGGTAGAATCCACTTCGGAGCATCCTCTCGCGCGGGCAATTCTGGAAAAGGCGGGGAATGAAGGGGTGGACCCGGAGAGGACGGTGGATTTCGAGGCCGTTCCCGGGATGGGAGTGAGAGGGAGACTCAACGGGAAAATTATTCGCCTGGGGAACGAAGAGTTCATGCGCCGCGAGGGAGTGGACGTCTCTTCTCTCCGGGGAGAGGAAGAGAGGCTTTCGGAGGAGGGGAAGACTCCCGTTTACGTGGCAGAGGATGAGGACGTGGTGGGAATCGTGGCGGTGGCGGACACCCTGAAGGAAAACGCCAGGGAAGTCGTTTCGGGCCTGCGCAGGAGGGGGCTCACCGTCGTCATGCTCACGGGAGACAACGAGAGGACGGCGCGCGCCGTGGGGAAGGCGGTTGGCGTGGACCGGGTAGTCGCCGGAGTCCATCCCGATGAGAAGGCTGAGGTGGTCCGTTCGCTCCAGGAGGAGGGGAGGGTCGTGGCCATGGTGGGAGACGGGATAAACGACGCTCCCGCACTCGTTCAGGCCGATGTGGGAATAGCCATCGGGACAGGAACGGACATCGCGATTGAGTCGGGGGACATCATCCTCGTCAGCGGGGACCTGTCGGGAGTCCTCGTGGCGATAGAACTTTCCCGGGCAACCCTGAGGAACATCAAGCAGAACCTCTTCTGGGCCTTCGCCTACAACACCCTTCTCATTCCCCTGGCTGCAGGGGTCCTCTATCCCTTCTTCGGGATTCTATTAAGCCCCATTTTCGCGGCCGCCGCCATGGGGCTTTCCTCCGTGACGGTTGTGACGAACGCCCTCAGGCTGAGGAGGGTTCCCCTCAAAGCCTGAGAAGGGGAAATCGGCACCCTCCGGCGTTCTCTCGCCGGTGAGACGGGATTCGGTTCACTCTTCCCCCATCATTCCCGACATCTTCTCTTCCATCAGCTTCTTCAGTTTCGCCCTCTGTTCGGGAATGAGGACCTTCATCGACTCGGCTCTCGTCCTGATGAGTTCGAGACGGAACTTCGTCTTCAATTCCTCCTGCTTCTTCAGGAGATTTTCCACCTTCTCCATGTCAGGGACGTCCCTGTCGAGTTCCTCTTTCAGGTCCACGCCCACCACGTCTATCTCCGCGCGAAGACGGATGAGCTTTTTCCTCTGTTCCCGGTGAATCTCCCGGAGTTTTTCTATCTGTCCCTGGCTCAGTTCAAGCGCCTCGGCGTTTTTCAGGCAGAAGCCGAAAAATCTGCCGGGGCGGAAATCGGAATTTCCCCTCATCCCGCAATCGTCACAGTGACGACCTTTCATCATGCCGGGTCCGCCGTGATGTTCCCCTGACTCTTTCCCGTGCATGTGGCCCTTCATCTCGGCCCCTGCAGGTGCCCATCCGGCAAGGACGAGCGAAAGGAGCAGGACGATGGGAGCGAGAATGCTTTTCCTTCTCATGGGTAACCCTCCTCTCTGTCGTTTCCGCTTCCTCACCGGAGGTGGTGGGAGCGGGCAGGTGATTTCATCCCTTTACTTCTACAGTGTACCCGGGAAATTCCTCCCTGACGAGGCTGAGGACGGCGTCTCTCTTCTCTTCCTCGACGTTGAAGAACCAGACGGTGACCGTTTCTTCCCCCGTGAAGCGCACCGAGAGGAGGGAGGGATGGACTCCGAGAGAGAAGTGGGAGCGGTTGAGCACCTTTGCCCTGCCCAGTTTTTCCCTGACGGCTTTTTCTCCGGACGCGGCGAACCGCTTTTCCAGTTCGAGTCCCGTGACGACCGATTCCAGGAGAGTCGCTCCTTCCTCAAATCCCAGGTCGAGGGGGTTGATGGTGAGGTGAAAGTGAGACGGGTCCCCCCAGGAGGTTTCGAGAAAGTAGGAGAGGAATCCTCTCCGCTCCCTATACACCTTCTCGATGCGCGTCCGGGCATCCAGGCTCGATATCTGCTCTTTCCCGGCGAGAAACTCCGCCCTCTTCTCCCACTCCCCCACGACGAGGACGTTCAGCACTCCGGGGACATCCCGGAGGAAGGCGAATCCCCCCCGCCCGAGGATGATGCATCGCCCCTCTTTCGCAAAGGAGAGGACCGATTCTTCCAGGAGGAGGCGGGCTATCTCTCTGTCGAAGGTGAAACGTTCAATGATACCCGGTCCCCGCTCGACGAGGAGAGATTCCGGGATGGATGCGGAGGTTATCTCTCTCGTTTTTTCTTCAACTTCGCTCCGCCCAACGATTCGGTAACCGAGTTTTTCTGACAGGGCGAGCGCCACTTCCTCTGCGCCTGCTCCAAATTGCCGGGAAATGGTTATGACCGACATTTTTCTCCTCCTTTGTCAGGGATGGGTATATTCTACATATTGTAGATTATATTTTCCAGGGGAAAATTCCCGGGCGAAGGGGAGGTTCATGGATCTATCGGTGGTGTGGGAGCGGATAAACCGCTCCCCTTGTATATTGAGAGGTAGTATCCAAAGGT
>RFHC01000248.1 GCA_003696505.1 Deltaproteobacteria bacterium | reverse complement strand
GGGGAAGCCTGCGGACGCGTATGTCTTCCGGACGGTATCCATCGCCGGGGAAGGCGCTGCCGCTTTTGAGCACGGGGAGTCTGAAGAGGCGGCCGTCCGCCATGAGGCGGAAGAGGGTGCTGAAGCTCACGCGGTCTCCCACGAGGAGGAACACCTGGCCCACAGGGCACACGAGCTGGCAGGGAGGATATCCCTCATCCTCGCCTTCGGCGGAATCGCTCTCGCCTTCATCGTTTACCTCTTCGGGTTCATCGACCCGGCGAAGGTGGCGGCGGCTCTCAAACCGCTCTACACCTTCCTCTCGAACAAGTGGTACTTCGACGAGATGTACTACTACGGCGTCGTGAAGACGTCGATAGCTCTCTCCCGGTTCCTCGCCTGGTTCGACCTTCACGTCATCGACGGCCTCGTCAACCTGGTGGCGCAGGTGGGCGCCTGGCTCTCTTTCGTGACGGGGCGTTTCGACAACTACATCATCGACGGCGCCGTCAACGGCGTCGCGCAGTCGACCATCGGAAGCGGCGGTATTCTGAGGAGACTCCAGACGGGAAAGATTTACCATTACATCGGCGTTCTCGCGGGAGGTGTCCTCCTCATCTTCGTCTTCAAAGTCTTTTAAGGGGGTCTGGTAACAAATGGAGAGCCACATTCTCACACTCATGACCTTCATCCCGCTCCTCGGGGCGTTCTTCATCCTCTTCGTCCCGAAGGGGAAGGACAACGTCGTGAAAATCATCGCTGCGGTTTTCACCTTCATCCCGGTGATTCTCGCAGTGAAGCTCTTCTTCGCCTTCGACAGGACTCTGCCGGGGGTCACCGACTTCGGGACGTTCCAGTTCATCGAGAAGTACCCGTGGATAAAGGCGTTCAACATCGAGTACTTCATGGGCGTCGACGGCATAAGCGTCCCCATGGTCCTTTTGACGGCGCTCCTCTCCTTCCTGGCCGTCGTCGGTTCCTGGAACATCGACAAGCAGGTGAAGGGATACTTCGCCCTCTTCCTCCTTCTGGAGACGGGGATGATGGGGGTCTTCTGCGCCCTCGACTTCTTCCTCTTTTACGTCTTCTGGGAAGTGATGCTCCTGCCGATGTACTTCCTCATCGGCATCTGGGGAGGCCCCCGGAGGGAGTACGCGGCGATCAAGTTCTTCCTCTACACCCTCCTCGGGTCCGTCCTCATGCTCCTCGTCATCCTGGCGCTCTACTTCAACACGACGGACCCCGAGACGGGGAGACACACCTTCAACATGCTCCACTACATGAACCAGTCCACGCACAACGCCTGGCTCAGGCAGTTCGACATCAGGGTGATTCTCTTCATCGCCCTCTTCATCGGATTCGCCATCAAGGTGCCCATCTTCCCCTTCCACACGTGGCTTCCTGACGCGCACGTGGAAGCCCCGACGGCGATATCCGTCATCCTGGCCGGCGTCCTCCTGAAGATGGGGACCTACGGCATTCTCAGGATTTCCTACCCGATTTTCCCCGACGTAACCCGCTGGTTCGCCATTCCCCTGGCGATTCTCGGGGTCATCAACATCCTCTACGGTGCCCTCTGCGCCATGGCGCAGTCGGACCTGAAGAAGCTCGTGGCATACTCTTCCATCAGCCACATGGGATATGTCTGTCTCGGGATGGCCGCCATGACTCCGGCGGGGATAAACGGCGCCGTCTTCCAGATGTTCAACCACGGAACGATCACGGCCATGCTCTTCTTCCTCGTCGGCGTCGTCTACGACAGGGCGCACCACAGGGAAATCGACGGCTTTGGCGGACTCGGCGCGGTCGTTCCCGTTTACACGGCTTTCGTGAGCCTCGCCTTCTTCGCCTCGCTGGGACTGCCGGGGCTTTCCGGGTTCATCTCTGAAGCTCTCGTGTTTATCGGCTCCTTCCCGGTGTTCCAGACGATGGTGATCATCGCCACGGCGGGAATCGTCTTCACCGCGGCGTACCACCTCTGGGCGCTCCAGAGGATATTCCTCGGGCCGGTCAATCCGAAGTACGTGGACCTTCCCGAGATAAACGCCCGGGAGATTTTCTGCCTCACCCCGCTGGCGATAATCGTCATGATTCTCGGCGTCTACCCGATGCCGGTGCTGAAGATGATAAACACGAGTCTCCTCCACCTGATAGATTTCGTGAAGAACACGCTCGTGTGAGAGAGGGGAGGTACGTCAGGTGCTTGATAACGTTCAGAGCGTCAAATTCTTTCTGCCGGAACTGATCCTGACGGGCGCAATCCTCGTCCTCATCGTCTACCACGTGGTGACGGGGAAGAAGAAGTCGCTCTTTGCCGGTTACCTCACGGTCGTGTCCGTCGGCGCAGCCATGCTCATCGCCGGCGGAATCGGGTCCGGAGGCGCCAGGGACCTCTTCTTCGGGATGGTGAGGATAGACGAGTTTTCTACCTTCTTCAAAGTCATCTTCTCCCTGGCGACGATTTTCGCCGCTTTCATGTCAATCGCCTCATCTGAGGTCAACGGAAGGAGGCAGACGGAGTATTACGTCTTCCTCCTCTCTGTGACGCTGGGGATGTACCTCCTCGCCTCGGCGACGGACCTGGTCATGGTCTACCTCTCCCTCGAACTCGTCTCCATCCCGTCATATCTCCTTGCAGGGTATCTCAAGAGGGCTGACGATTCCGTCGAGGGCGCCGTCAAGTACGTCGTCTACGGCGCCACCGCGTCGGGGATAATGATTTACGGCTTCTCCCTCCTCTACGGGCTGACGGGGACGACAAGCGTTGCGGAAATCGGGAGAATCGTCGCTTCCGGCGTCTCTCCCCTGACTCTCACCGTCGCCTTCATCCTCGTGGGAGTCGGGTTCGGGTACAAGATTGCGGCCGTTCCCTTCCACATGTGGAGCCCCGACGTATACGAGGGAGCTCCCACTCCGGTCACCGCCTTCCTGAGCGTCGGTCCCAAGGCGGCGGGTTTCGCCGTCCTGATTCGCTTCTTCTACGCCGTCTTCGCGCAGAGAGTCGAGGGAGGGCAGTGGGCGCTTTTCGAGGGGGTTGACTGGGTCACCGTTTTCGCCGTTCTCTCTGCCGTGACGATGACCGTGGGGAACCTGGTCGCCATCGTCCAGAGGAACGTGAAGAGGCTCCTCGCCTACTCGAGCATCGCCCACGCGGGATACATGCTCATGGGGTTCGTCCTCCTCAACGTGGAGGGATTGAGGGCCATCCTCTTCTACCTGGTCGTCTACCTCTTCATGAACACCGGCGCCTTCCTCGTGGTCGTGCTCATTGCGAACCAGATCGGGAGCGAGGACATCGAGGATTACTCGGGCATGGGAATCCGCTCTCCCTTCCTCTCGGTCTGCATGGGGATATTCCTCTTCGCCCTGACGGGAATTCCCCCGTTTTCCGGCTTCATCGGGAAAGTTTACCTCTTCGCCGGCGTCATACACAGCGGGCTCTACTGGCTCGCAGTTATCGGGGTTTTAAACAGCGTCGTTTCCCTGTATTATTACGCGAGAATCCTCAAGGTGATGTTCCTGGAGAAGCCGAAGAGCGAGGAAGAGCTGCCCGTGGGCATTTACGCGAAGGCCTTTCTCGCCGTTCTCGCCTTTCCGACGCTTCTCCTCGGTATTTACTGGGAACCGATTATCCGGGCTGCCGAGGCTTCTGCCCGGCTCCTCGGCGGCTGATAGAGGGAGGTTTCGATGCAGGAATACCTTCCGGTTCTCCTCCTCCTCGCTTTCGCCGTCGTGGCGGCGACGGGTTTCATGGTCCTTTCCGGCCTGACGGGACCGAAGAGGTTCGAGAGAGGCAAGGAAGACCCCTTCGAGTGCGGGATGCCTCTTTTCTCCGACGCGCGGAGGAGAGTGACGGTAAAATTTTACCTCGTGGCAATTCTCTTCCTCCTCTTCGACCTGGAGACGGCTTTCCTCTACCCGTGGGCGGTCCTCTTCCGGAAACTGGGGCTTTTCGGGTTCATTGAGATGATGGTCTTTATCCTCATCCTCGTGGTGGGGCTCGTATACGCCTGGAAATCGGGGGCACTGGAATGGCAGTAGACGACGCGCTCAATCAGCTGGGTAACCAGGTTTTCCTCACCAGGTTCGACAGGATTCTCGCCTGGGCGAGGAAGTACTCCCTCTGGCCCCTCCCCTTCGGGACGGCCTGCTGCGCCATCGAGTTTATGGCCGTCGTGGGGACTCACTACGACATCTCCCGCTACGGGTGGGAGGTCGTTCGATTCTCCCCGCGGCAGGCGGACCTCCTCATCGTGGCGGGGACGGTGAATTACAAAATCGCCCCCGCGCTGAAGAAGGTTTACGAGCAGATGCTCGAGCCGAAGTGGGTCATCGCCATGGGGGCCTGCGCCACATCTGGCGGCTTTTACAACAACTACAGCGTCGTCCAGGGAATCGACAGGTTTATCCCCGTCGATGTTTACGTCCCCGGATGTCCGCCGAAGCCGGAGGCTCTCATAGACGGAATCATGATGATCAAGGAGATGATTGAAACGGGGGCGAAGCGGAAAAGAGACATCCTCGAGGAGATGAAGAAGAGATGACGGAAACGAAGAGCCCCGTCCTTGAGGCGATAAGGGAGAAGTTCGGCGAGGACGTCATCGAGGCCGGGATTTTTCGCGGAGACGAATTTGTCGTCGTGAAGAGAGAGAGGGTCATCGACCTCCTCCGCTTCCTCAAGGAGGACCCCGGGATGTCCTTCGAGTTTCTCATGGACGTCACGGCGGTGGACTGGCTCGGCAGGAAGACCCCTCGTTTCGAGGTGGTCTACCACCTCTACTCGTTCTCGAAAAACCGGAGGCTCAGGGTGAAAACCCCTGTCCCCGAGGAGGACCCCAGGGTGGAGTCGGCCACCCCCCTCTGGAAGGGGGCGAACTGGTTCGAGCGGGAAGTCTACGACATGTTCGGCATCACCTTCGACGGGCACCCTGACCTGAGGAGGATCCTCCTCTACGACTCCTTCGTCGGTCATCCGCTGAGGAAAGATTACCCTCACGATAAGCGGCAGCCAACCGTCCCGACGGATGAATTCCCCGACCCGGAGAAGAACGTGCGCGTATACATTGACGAGTGGAAGAAGAGAGGGGAGTGACCATGGAGAAGGACGTGAAGATTTCCGCCGACGACCTGCGGACGGAGAGGGTCATGCTCAACCTGGGTCCCACTCACCCGGCGACCCACGGCACCCTCCGAATCATCGTCGAGCTCGACGGCGAGACCATTGTCAACTGCGACAACGAAATTGGATACCTCCACCGCTGCTTCGAGAAGGAGTCGGAGAGGGTCACCTGGAATCAGGTCATCCCCTACACGGACAGGCTCAACTACGTCTCTCCCCTCATGAACAACGTGGGCTACGTCATGGCCGTGGAGAAACTCCTCGGCATCGACGTGCCGGAGCGGTGTAAGTACATCCGCGTCATCATCTCGGAGCTCTCCCGGATCATCGACCACCTCGTCTGCATCGGCACGAATCTGGTGGACCTGGGTGCGCTGACGAACTTCTGGTACTTCTGGGAAGCCAGGGAGGCCGTTTACGACCTCATCGAGGAGCTGACGGGGACCCGCATGACGACGGCGTACACCCGCGTCGGCGGCCTCCGGGCGGACCTTCCCGAGGGGTGGGTGGAGAAGACTCTTCACGTTATCAGGAACGTGATTCCTCCCCGGATTAAGGACGTGGATGCCCTGATAACGAAGAACAAGATTTTCATGGACCGGACCATAGGAGTCGGGGCGATTTCCAAGGAAGACGCCATCTCTTACGGTTTCACGGGACCGTGCCTGAGGGCGTGCGGCGTCCCCTATGATATCCGGAAAGACCAGCCCTACCTCGTTTACGACCGTTTCGACTTCGACATCCCCATCGGGGAGAACGGGGACACCTACGACCGCTACCTCGTCCGGATGGAGGAGATGTGGCAGTCGCTGAGGATACTCGAGCAGGCCTTCGCTCAGCTTCCCGGCGGCCCGGTCAACGTGGACGACCCGAGGATAATCCTTCCGCCGAAGGAGGAGGTCTACACAAACATCGAGGCGCTCATGAACCACTTCAAGCTCATCATGGAGGGCGTCCAGGTCCCTCCCGGTGAGGTCTACTCGGCGACGGAGGCGGCCAACGGAGAACTCGGCTTTTACATCGTCAGCACCGGCGGGGGAAAGCCTTACAGGATAAAGGTGAGGCCGCCCTGCTTCGCCATCTACAGCGCCTTCCCCGACCTCGTCCGGGGACACATGATTGCGGACGCGATTGCCATCCTCGGGAGCATCAACATCATTGCCGGAGAACTGGACCGGTGATGGGGGAAACGATGGCGGTGAAGTTCTCGGAACAGGCCCAGAGAGAGTTTGAGGAGATCCTCAAGAGGTACCCGGAGAGGCAGGCGGCCATCCTCCCGACCCTTCACCTCGCGCAGAGGGAGTTCGGTTACATTTCGCCTGAGGTGGTGGAGTATGTTTCGGACCTGCTCGGGTTCACGCCGGCGCGGATATACGGAGTCGTCACCTTCTATACGATGTATAACCGGAATCCCGTCGGGAAGTATCACCTTCAGGTCTGCCGGAACATATCCTGCTCTCTTCTGGGGGCGAAGCACATCATCGAGCACCTGACGGAGAAGCTCGGAATAAAGCCCGGAGAGACGACGCCCGACGGAAAGTTCACCCTTTCCCTCGTGGAGTGCCTCGGGTCGTGCGGGACGGCGCCGGTGATGCAGATAAACGACGATTATTACGAGAACCTGACCGTGGAGAAGGTGGACGAAATCCTGGAAAAACTGGAGTAGAGACGGGAGAGAGGAATGGAACTCGTCCTGACCAAATACTTCGACGACGAGAATTACCGCCATATTGATACCTACATGAAGTACGGCGGTTATTCGGCGCTGAAGAAAGCCCTCTCCATGTCCCCTGACGAAATCATCGAGGAGGTGAAGAAGTCGAACCTCCGCGGGCGCGGGGGTGCGGGATTCCCGACAGGGGTCAAGTGGAGTTTCGTGCCGAAGGAGTCGGAGAAGCCGAAGTACCTGGTCATCAACGCCGACGAGGGTGAGCCGGGCACCTTCAAAGACCGGCTCATCATGGAGCGGGGTCCTCACCTCCTCATCGAGGGAATCGTCATCTCCGCTTACGCCATCGGCGCGCACACTTCTTACATCTACATCCGGGGCGAGTTCGTAAAACCCGCGCGGATTCTCGAGGAGGCCATCGGAGAGGCCTACGAGAAGGGATTCCTCGGGAAGAACATCCTCGGGTCGGGCTTCGACCTGGACGTCTACGTCCACAGGGGCGCGGGAGCGTATATCTGCGGAGAGGAGACGGCGCTCATCGAATCGCTGGAGGGGAAGAAGGGGCAGCCCAGGCTGAAACCCCCCTTCCCGGCGCAGGTGGGCGTCTTCGGCGGTCCCACAATCGTCAACAACGTGGAGACCATCGCTGACATTCCCTACATCATCGAGCACGGCGGGGAGAAGTTCGCATCTCTGGGAACGGAAAAGAACGGAGGGACCCGCCTCTTCGGCGTATCGGGCTACGTGAACAAGCCGGGGATTTATGAACTGCCCATGGGGACGAACCTGAAGGAGATCATCTTCGAACACGCCGGGGGGATGAAGGACGGGAGGAAGCTGAAAGCGGTCATCCCGGGCGGGTCGTCGACTCCCGTCATGACTCCCGACGAGATAGACGTTCCAGCCGACTTCGATTCCCTCATGAAAGCAGGTTCCATGGCGGGGTCCGGCGGAATCATCGTCATCCCCGAGGGGGTGTGCATGGTGCGGGTCCTGGAGATTCTCGAGAACTTTTACGCGCACGAGTCGTGCGGGCAGTGCACGCCCTGCCGGGAAGGGACGGAGTGGCTCCGCAAGGTGGTGAGCAGAATCGAGGCAGGGAAGGGGAAAGAGGGGGACCTGGAGCTCATCCTCGAGATGTGCGAGAACATGATGGGCAAGACCATATGTCCTCTGGCGGACGCGGCCGGAATGCCGGCTGTCTCCTTCGTGAACAAGTTCCGCCACGAGTTCGAGTACCACATCCGTGAAGGGAAGTGTCTCGACGCGGAGATAAAGATTTGACGAGAGGTGGTGGGCGCGAGCGATGCCGAAGATAACGATCAACGGAAAAGAAATCGAGGTCGAACCGGGGACGACCATCCTCCAGGCGGCGCAGCGGGCGGGGATAGAGATACCCCACTACTGCTACCACCCCCGCCTCTCCATCGCGGGGAACTGCCGCATGTGCCTCGTCGAAGTTGAGGGGATGCCGAAACTTCAGACGGCGTGTTCAACCCGCGTCCAGGACGGGATGGTGGTCCACACCGACAACGAGAAGGTGCGGAAGGCCGTCCAGGGAGTCCTCGAGTTCATGCTCCTCAACCACCCCATCGACTGCCCCGTCTGCGACCAGGCGGGCGAGTGCGGCCTCCAGGACTACTACATGAAATACGGCCTCCACAAATCCCGGTTTGCGCTGGAGGACAAGGTCCTGAAGTTCAAGGCGAAGTACATCGGCGGGCTCATCATGCTCGATTCGGAGAGGTGCATCCTCTGCACCCGCTGCATCCGCTTCCTCCGGGAGGTCGTGGGGACGGATGAACTGAACATCTTCGGCAGGGGCTCTCACTCCTACGTGGACATCTACCCGGGCAGGCCTCTCATGAACCGCTACACCTGCAACCTGGCGGACATCTGTCCCGTCGGCGCTCTTACGGATAACGATTTTCGATTCAAGTGCCGCGTCTGGTTCCTCAAAGCGACCCGCTCCATCTGTCCGGGGTGCGCCACCGGCTGCAACGTGGAGATTCACTACCACAAGAACCGGGTCTACAGGATGAAGCCCTCCTACAACGACGACGTCAACGGCATATGGATGTGCGATATCGGGCGCGTCTCCTACCACTCCGTCAACGAGGGGAGAATTCTCAAACCCTTCGAGAGGGTGAACGGGGAGAAGGTGGAGGGCGACTGGGACGCGATTCTCACCTCCGCGTCCCTTAAGATGGCGCGCCTCATCGCCACCTACGGCCCGGAATCCGTCTTCGTCGTGGCTTCCCCGAAATCCTCCAACGAAGAGCTCTACCTGACGAAGAAGTTCGCCTTCGAGGTGCTCGGGACGCCGAACCTCTGCTTCACTCCCAGGGTCGACGCGGACCCGTACCACGACGACTTCCTCGTTCACGAGGATAAAAACCCGAACACACGCGGGGCGTTAGAGATGAAGATTGCCCCCGCGACGGGAGGGAAGGATTTCGAGGAGACCCTGGAGGCGCTCAGGCGGGGAGACGTGAAGCTCCTCTTCGTCTTCGGGTCGTGTCTCGGCGACCTTCCCGC
>RFHC01000247.1 GCA_003696505.1 Deltaproteobacteria bacterium | reverse complement strand
GCTCTGAGGACCTCTTCGGGAGCAGAGGCGATGTTGACCCTCCCGGTTTTCGCGTGAACCGTTACCAGTTTCAGAAGACCGGTCATCTCTCCTTTGCCGAAGAGAAGGGCATCGTCTATCCCCCTCACCATAGAGAGCTCCTCGACGGTAGAAAACGGGCCGTTTTTCGCGTCGTAAGGGTTGGGAAGGGACCGGTAGTAGTCGCTTTCCGCCCCCTCGAGGCGGTGAAGTTCGTCTCTGTCGCGCCAGTCGAGAATCGAATCGACGACCTCGTCGGCAATCTCGTCCCTGCCAAGTCCATACCTGATGAGGTTTCTTAATAATACTTCAGGGGCAAAATTTATGTCCACTTTCCCCGCCTCGTCCCGGATGGAGACGCGGTATCTCCCCGTCTCCATATCGCCCTCGTAAAACGTCCCATCAAGCCTCCAGGCATCTTCTGCGCTCTCCTTTTCTCTCTTCCTGAAGAGTATTTCAGCGAGAGCCCTGGCGACGCCAGCTTCTGCGAGACGCCTTCCCTGTATGAAATTAACATGCGTAATTGTCCGCGATATATTTCCCCTCGCTTCGTAAGAGAGAGCCAGGACAAGCGAGGAGAAAATCACCAGAACCCAGAGCACGACGAGGAGGACGACGCCGCTTTTCTTCCTTCGAGTCTTCACCTCTCACCTCGCGCCTGAATAAGGTCTCGGAAGGGAAAGGAGGATACCCTGCCCTCCGGCAACTCTCACGGGAAAGTAATAGACCGCCTCTCCTCCGTCCGTCTCAATGACCATCCGGATTGCAGGGGGAAGAGCTTTCACTTCCTCCCACGTATCGACCCACTCCTCGAGGACCGTGTCACGCTCCACCTTCCTCAGGAAATATTGAAACCGAAGAGAGCGGAGACCTTTGAGGAGGAGAGTGCGCCGGATGTTTTCCGTCCCGGCTTTCCTCTCCTCAAGGACGAGTGATTTCATCCCGTCCCCATCGTCCTTCACCGAATAGGCCGCTATGACGTACCCGCCGGGTCCTCCCCAAACGGAATAATTCGTTGGGAAGGAAAGGTAATCGCTGCCGCCGGAAAACTCGTATCCCTCTTTCTCCTCTTCTCTCTGGAGGAGAAAGAGGGACTCAACCTGATTCCTGATGAGGGCAAGGGATATCCTCGCTCTCTCGAGGGCCCGTGATTTCCTCTTCCCCCTCTCCACAGCCCCCTGGCCGACCCGGAGCGCCGTGAAAACGAAACCGGCGATGAAAGCTGTGAGAGTGATGGCGATGAGGAGCTCCAGGAGGGTAAACCCATCCTCCCTCTTACCTGCTCTCTCTTGCAGAGGTCACCTCCTCTTTTTTTACTGCCAGGAGCGTTTCGAGGACGGCCTCTCGCTCTCCCCCGGCAGACCTCACGACGACTGTCACCTTTTTCAGCGAAACAGGGATGCCTTCTGTCCTCTCTCTCTTCGTCTCCTCCACAGTGGTCTCTATCCTGAATCCCCGTGAATCCTCCTTTATTTCCGTCCCGTCGCGTAGACTATCGAGGAGGACGACCCGACTCATCTCCTCCTCGGCCCTCTCGTAAAGGGCGAGAACTTCCTCTGATTTTCCGAACGACCTCAGGGAAGATGACGCCACCTGAAGGAGGCCAACGAAGACGAGGGCAATGATCGTAAGGGCGACGAGGACCTCCAGGAGGGTGAACCCTTCAAGATTCGTCCCACCTCTCACTTCTCAACCTCCGCACCGGTGATCGGGTCCATCCAGAGCCTTGCCTCTCTCTTCCCGTCGGTTATGACGAGAACTTCCGGAGGGACACCGCCCAGGGGGGAGAAGAGGAGAGACCACTTTCCTGATGTGAGTTCCCCTCCTTTCGGGTGAATCACCCTCATTGAAAATTGACGCGGGAAAACCACTCTCCTTCCTCCCGGGAGGAGCACCTCTCTTTTTTCCATATCGACGACGACTTCTTCTTCCCTTCCTGTCCTCAGGGCTCTCCACTTCGCCTGGTCGAGGGAAGTTCTCAGTCTTTCCACCCTCACTTCAAACTGCCGCGATGGGAGCGCCCTCGAGAGGAGGACCGTTGCCACTCCGAGGATAACGATGACAGACGCGAGGACGACGAGCACCTCGAGAAGGGTGAATCCTCTTTTTCTCACGCCTCCCTTTCCTCCCATGTCTGCGTTAAAAAGGAATGTCGACGACGCTGAAAACAGCGAGGAAGATGGAAAAAGCAATAAAGCCAACGACGATCCCCGTCCCCAGGATGAGCGCCGGTTCCAGGAGGCTGAGAAACCTCTTTACTGTGGTCCTCAAACTCGTCTCGTAGGCGCTTGCCGCCTTGAGGAGCATCCTCTCGAGGTTCCCCGTCTCTTCCCCGACGCGCACCATCGAGAGGAACAGGGGAGGAAAGACACCGGTTCTGGACAGCGGGACGGTTATTCCCTTTCCCTCCCGGATTCCTCTGGGAACCTCCTCGAGAGCGGTGTAAAAAGCCCGATTCCCAACAACTTCCCGGGCGCTTTTTACCGCCTCCACCATGGGGACCCCGCTCTCCAGGAGCATGCCCAGGGTCCGGCTGAAGCGGGCAGTTTCCACGCGGACGATCAGGTCCCGGGCGAGTTTGAGCTTGATGGCATCCCACCTCCTCCTCCCGCTTTCCGTCCTCACGAAGCTCCGGAAGGCAACGAACCCGAGCAGGAGGAGACCAGCCAGAACCCACCAGTACGACTTCAGCGCGCCGCTTATCGCCAGGAGAATCCTCGTCGGGAGGGGAAGTTCCGCCCCAAATTCCTCGAATATTCCTGAAAACCGGGGGACGACGTAGGTGAGGACGATAATGATTGAGGCTCCGCTCGTGGCGAGGAGAATCGCAGGATAGATCATCGAAGAAGAAACGTAGTCCCTCACCTCCTTCTCCGATTCGAGGAGTTCTGAAAGCTTCTCCACGACCCTCTCGAGGGTCCCTCCCTCCTCTCCCGACCGGACCATGTTGACGTAGAGAGGAGGGAAAACCTCCGGATGTTTTCTTAACGCTTCAGAAAAGGAGCTCCCCTCCCGGATGGTCCGGGAAAGGCTCTCGATAACCTCCCTCATCCTCTTCCGTTCCGTCACCTCAGCGAGAACCGCGAGCGACCTGTCAAGGGGAAGCCCCGCGCCGAGAAGGGCCGATAGTTCCGTCGTGAAGGTGATGAGGTCATCCCTGAGAGACCGGAAAAGCCTCTTTTTCCCTTCCTCTTTCTGATCCGAGATCCCGAGAGGGATCACCCCCGAATCCTTGAGCCTTTCCAGGGCAGTTTCTCTGTCGGGGGCCTCAAGGACTCCCGTCACGATCTCCCCTTCCCTCGTTGACGCCCTGTAGGAGTACCGGGGCATCCTGCTACTCCTGGGTCACCCGGAGAATCTCAGCCGGCGTCGTCAATCCTCGCCTCACTTTTTCCACGCCATCCTCGATGAGGGTCCTCATACCCTTTTCCCGCGCCAGCGCCCGTATCTCCGCAGTCGGAGCGCGTCGATTAATGAGGCGCCCCACGTCTTCGTCGACGAGGAGAAGTTCGAATATTCCCGTCCTCCCCCTGAATCCCGTTCCTGCGCAGGACTCACATCCTGAACTCTCGTAAATGACCAGGTCGGG
>RFHC01000246.1 GCA_003696505.1 Deltaproteobacteria bacterium | reverse complement strand
CCCGGGATGAAGATAAGTTGACCCTCCCGGATTTTGAAAGGGTCTTCTATGTCGTTTTCTTCGATGAGCACGTCCACTGGAACGCCGTAAGTTTTCGAGATGCGGTAAAGGGTCTGCCCCCTTTCGACCCGGTGGTAGACTCCCCGGGGAGCGCAGGAGGAGAGAACGAGTGAGAGGAGCAGAGCTGTCAGGAACGGAAACCGTATTCTCCCAGAAGTTTGACGAATCGGCATCCTCCGAGAAACGTTTTTTCTACCCTCCCCTTTTTCTTGACGCCCCTCACGAGTTCCTGCTCGAAGGCCCCTCCGAGAGGCCCGACGATGACTCCCCCCTCTTTCAGTTGCTCCACCACGGGGGGAGGGAAATCAGGAGTGGCAGCAGTAATGATGACCCTATCGTAAGGAGCCTCTTCTTCGTAACCGAGGGTTCCGTCTCCTGTAATAACGCGGACGTTTTCGTATCCCAGTTCCTTGAGAACCTTCTCTGCTCTTTCTGCGAGGGTGGGGATTCTCTCTATCGTGATGACCTTCTCGGCGAGTTCTGCCAGGATTGCAGCCTGATATCCCGAGCCTGTTCCCAGTTCAAGGACCTTCTCCTTTCCCGTGAGGGAGAGCGCCTCGGTCATGAGGGCCACGATGTAGGGCTGCGATATGGTCTGATTCTCTCCAATGGGGAGGGGGCAGTCGTCGTATGCCCTGTCCCGGAGGCTTTCCGGGACGAAGAGGTGGCGGGGAATTTTTTCCATGACGGAGAGGAGTTTTTCGTCCTTCACTCCCCTCCCCCGTATCTGGAGGTCCACCATTCTCTTGCGGCGGTTGCGCAGGTAATCTTCTTCCGGCGAATAGCCCACTCATGACCTCCAGCCGTTGCTCTTTATCACCTCGAAGAGCTCTCCCTCCCATTTTTTCAGCTGTCTGAGGGAGCGGTAATTCGTCATGTCCAGGTGAAGCGGGGTAATGCTGATGTAATTGTTTCTCACTGCGACGATGTCTGACCCGCGTATCCTTTCGTAACCGATTTCCTCTCCCGCAATCCAGTAATACTTTTTTCCCCTCGGGTCCGTTTTCTCAATGACCGCGTCGCTGTATATCCTCTTCCCCTGACGGGTAAATTTCACTCCCTTAATCTCCTCCTCCGGGACGTTGGGAACGTTCACGTTGAGAAGCGTGTCCTTCGGGAGACCGCGTGAGATTATTTCAGAAGCCAGCGCGACGGCTACCTTCGCCGCCACTTCGAACCGGTAGTCGTTTCGTGAGACGAGGGACACGGCGAAGGAGGGGACACCCAGGATGGTTCCCTCTATAGCGGCAGAGACGGTCCCGGAGTAGGTGATGTCGTCGCCGAGATTCCCCCCTTTATTAATTCCGGAAACGACGAGGCTCGGTTTTTCCCGGAGAAACCTGTTAATTGCCAGGTTGACGCAGTCTGTAGGGGTCCCGTCAACGGCGTAAAACCCGGGCTTGATCCGCTCAATCCGGAGGGGCCTCTGAAGAGTGAGGGAGTGGGAAACGGCGCTCCTCTCCCTGTCAGGCGCGACGACGACGACCCTTCCTACCTGCTTCAACCGGCGGGCGAGGATGATGAGCCCCTCCGAGTGGATGCCATCATCGTTGGAGACGAGAATGAGGGGCTTCTTCACTCCCGTCACTCCCCTTTCTTCTTAATCGTTTCTATGAACTTATCCACCCTGATGACGAACCTCTCGTGGACTCCCTCCACGATTTTGTCTTTCTCATCATACCCTTCCACCTGGAAGAGGACCCTCCTCCCCTCAACTTCCTTCGTCGTCACTTTGACGCGAAAACTCATCCCGATGGGCGTCGGTGCCAGGTGCCGGACATCTACCCGCGTCCCCACCGAGTTTTCCCCTTCATCACAGAACTTTTCGAGAAAATCGATGCAGGTAAACTCTATGAAGTCAATCAGTTTCGGCGTCGAGAGGACGCCCACTTCACCTCCGGAAAAGTGGAAGGTCGCGAGGTCTTCCGTTACCCTCCCCTCTTTCTCGAACGATTCTCCGACGGGAATTTCCTTCATCTCTCCTCCTCCTGTCGTTTTTCTCTCGGAAAAGCAAAGATATTTTATCCTCATCGGGGAGGGAAAAAAAGGGCTTGCCCCTCGTGGATTGGACGGGACCAGGCTACCTTGGGGGAATATGGCGATTTTCCCGGATGGTCAGGTGAGGGTTAACGGGTAAATAAAAAAATGGTCGGGGCGACTGGATTTGAACCAGCGACCACTTGCACCCCATGCAAGTGCGCTACCAGGCTGCGCCACGCCCCGACCAGGGAAAGCATCAGATATTATCCAGCATTTCTTTTATTTTGGCAAGTTCTCCCTTCACGTCTCTGAGAATTTTCCTGTACCGCACCTCTTCGAGGGAGAGGGAAAGCTGTTTCTGTTTCTCCTCCTTTTTCAACTCTTTCAACTTCTTCTTCGCCCCCTCTATGGTGAACTTCTGGTTGTAGAGAAGGTCCTTGATGGTGATGAGGGTTTCGATATCCCGCCTCCGGTAGATGCGGTGGCTCGACTTGGTTTTCTCTCTCCTCAGGTTGAATTCGGACTCCCAGAAGCGGATGACGTAGGGCTTCACCCCGACGATTTTACTCACTTCGCCGATTTTGAAGTATATCTTGTCGGGAATTTTTTCCATGGGCCCTCGAGACCAAACTCTACTGACTCACTTCCTCCGTTTCCGCGCTGTTTATGTATTCCTTAAGGAGCTGGCTCGCCTTAAAGGTGAGGACGCGGCGAGCTGAGATTTCAAGGTCCTCTCCCGTCTGCGGGTTCCTCCCGCGCCTCGGCTTTTTCTCCCTCACGACGAAGTTCCCGAACCCGGAAATTTTGATTTTCTCCCCTTCCTTGAGTGTTTCCTTCATGATGCTGAATATCATCTCAACAATCTCTTTCGCTTCCTTCTTCGAAAGTCCCACCTTCTCGTATATAACTTCTACCAGGTCCGCCTTCGTCATTTTGTCCTCCTTCCCTTTTTTCCTTAACCTCTGATTTTCCCCCCGAACCGATTTTCTATAAGTTTTACTATGGTTTTATGAATATCATCAACGTCTCTGTCCGTCAAGGTCCTGTCATCTGACTGGAACATGATTCTCAGTCCCACGCTCTTTTTCCCCGCACCCAGTTTTTCGGAAACGAACACGTCGAAAACGTAGACTTTCCTGACGAACTCATGAACCCTCTTCACGTACTCGACGATGT
>RFHC01000042.1 GCA_003696505.1 Deltaproteobacteria bacterium | reverse complement strand
TGGAGCGGCTCATTGAAGAGAAGAAGAGAGAAAGGCAGAACTGACCCTATCATACAGAGCGAACGGTTCTTCGCCTTCGTCACGGGGACTCTCGTCCTCTCCTTCATTGCCACCCTCGCTGTCCTGAGCGTACACGGAGAGGAGTTGTGGAGGACCGTTTCCTCTTCCTCCCTCGTCATCCACCTCTGCCACGCATTCTCCACAGCGGCGACATCTCTCCTCACAATCCTTCGGAGTGGAATCGTCCTCTTCGTCCTCTTCCTCGTCCCTTTCGGGCTTGTCGGTTTCTTTGACGGACTCGCCCGCGGAGCCTTCTCAGCATTCTCCTTCACCGAGAAGGTCACGCGAAAGGGAAGAGAAAGGCTGGATTTCCCGGCTTCCGTGCCGGTCTTCGCCGTCGACTCGAATCATCCCATCGCCTTTACGGCGGGAATCTTCAGGAAGAGAATCTTCGTGTCCCGGAAGCTGGTCGAAACCCTCACCCACAATGAACTCAGGTGCATTCTCCTCCATGAGGAGGGGCACGTCCGGTTGAACCACACCCTGAAAAGGCTCATCCTGCGAAACCTTCTCCGTCCTCTCCTCTTCATCCCCGGGAGAAAGCGAATTTACAGGGAGTATCAAATTCTGACGGAACTGGCGGCAGACCGTTTCGCCGTCACGAGGGGAACCGACCCAATCCTCCTGGCGGAGACACTCCTGAAAGTGGCAAAGATGTGCCGCTCCGCCGGGCCGGCTGTCCTCCCCGGATTCAGCGGCAAGGAAGTTTCCACGAGGGTTGCCGCCCTCGTCGAGGGGAGAACCCGCCGGAAATGGGTCAGGGGAGTTTTTGCCTGCGCTGCTGCCTCTCTCGCCCTTCTCCTCTCCCTGGCAGCCGCACCAACCATCACGCCCGCCTCGAACTGCCTGCCCGGGCACGGGAAATCTCATTCGTTCATGACGGTTTCCTTCTGCGCGGAAATCGAGTGCGGGAAGTGCTCCATCTGCTCCCTGCCCCTTCCCTGAGGAAGGCAAGGGTCAGCGGAGAGCCTGAAGCACCCGGGATATCTCCGAGAGGGGGAAAGGTTTCCTGATGATTCGGAATACCCTGTCTCTTATTTCGTTTTCGTTCAGGTCCTGGGGAGACCCGGTGATGACGACGATGGGAGTTCCGCCGGCTGCCTTCTCCAGCTCAATCACCAGCTCCGTCCCCTTGATTCCGGGGAGTCTGAGGTCCGTGAAAATGACGTCGAAGGAATCCTTCGAGAGGGCGGAAATCCCCTCCTCCCCCGTCGCCACGCTCACCGCCTCTGCCCCAAACATGCTGAGCATCTCCGACAGTATGTCCCGAATTTCCGGCGCGTCTTCGATGACGAGAACCTTCACCCTGCTACCCCCTGCCTCCTTTTACCGCCAATTATAAAGGAAATGATGAAAAAAATCACCTTTCCCTCACCAACGGTAAAAGATGCGGCCTGAGAAGAGATAATATCTCGTCCCCCTCCCTCTTTCCTGAAACTCGAAGCCGGGGGAAACCCCCACCGAAGGGGTGAGGAGGAATAACCCCCCCGCACCTGCTATTTTCGCGTGAACGTCCGCGACCTCGTCGACCCGTCTGGCGCGGTATGCCTCGTTTCCGTATCCAGCGTAGAGGAAAATCCGCTCCTCGCCGGAGAAAAACCACGTCGTCTGGAAGAAGATACTTCCATCCGTGGAGTCGCTCCCTCTATCAAACTTCGTTCTCGATAGGACTCCCCTCAGGGAAAGGGAAAGGGCGCTGTAGGGGTAGTATTCTCCTCCCACGGAGAAACTGTAGACGTCCGCGTCCCTGTATGTCTGTGCCCCAAACGAGCCGGAAACAACCCAGGAGGGGATAGCCGGGGAGGAGAGCTCAACGAAAGCGGAAAAACGGGGAAGAACAGAAGCCCCGGGGGCGAGCCCCACCTCACCTCGTGCCTCGAGTTTCTCCGTCACCCGAAGCGACCCGCCGGCAAAGATTCCCCCCTCCTCCTCTCCGAAGTAGTCGACGGCGTCAAAGCCTCCGTAGTAGCCGTAGTTTTTCCCCGGGCGGTGCTCGAGAGATGCGGATATCCTCTGCCCGTCCTCGTCGTTCGTCACGTTGAGAAATTCGTAGAGGAGAGAGCCTTCGAAGGTGTAGACAGCAGAAAGTTCGTCGAGAACCTCTTTCGCTCCTGAATCTCCCGGGTAGAGGTCGAGAGTCTTCCTCGCGTAGTAGCGAGCCTCCTCCCTCTCCCCGGCCCGGAGGGAATACCTTGCCAGCCGGATGAGAACCTCCTTCGATTCCGGATGTTTCCTCTCCAGCCCTCTCAGTATGGAGAGCGCCCTGCCGTACCGATTCTGCCACGCCCAGGTATCGGCGATTCCGAGGCTGGCTTCCAGGTTTTCCGGGTCCACGCTGAGAGCCTCCCGGAAAGAGGACCGCGCCTCATCGAAGCGTCCCATGAAGGAGAGGACCTTCCCCTTCCCCACGAGAGCCTCAACGTCATCGGGGTAGCGGTCGAGAATCTCCTCGTATACCTGAAGGGCCCCTTCGAAGTCCCTTATCTCCACCATCTCCCTCGCCTGAGCGAAAAGTTTTCCCCTCTCAGAAGCCATCATCGTCGCAGGCAGGAATGCCAGGACCAGGGAAATCGCCAGTCCGAGGACAGTAGCTTTCTTTTTCACAATCTCCACCTCCAGCGGGGGTACTCCTCTGAGTATACAGGACGAGGATGCTGGATAAAAGTCAGAAACATTTAAGGTTTTCCGCAGTATAATAATACTGGAAGGGGCAGGGGAGAAAAATGAAAACTCTCCGAAACCGTCACCGGGAGAAAATCATCAAAAGAGAGACAAAACCGGGAGGGACGAGAAAATGAAGTGCCCAAGATGCAACGGCCTGATGATATATGAGAGATACCAGGACATGCTCGAGGTTTTCTACGCCTGGCGCTGCGTCATCTGCGGAGAAGTCGTGGACGATGTCGTCCTGAAAAACAGGACGGGGAAAGAAGAGGAGGAAAAGAAGGAGAAGAAAACCAGGGCAGCCAGAGGTTAAACGGAAGGGCGAAAAGCCTCTTCAGTTCCAGGGGCGGGCTGCGGAATGGGGAACTCAGCACGGCGGTTCACATTCTGCAGTCCGTTTTTTTTCCAATCCCCAGCCATTAAACTCCTTGTCTCCGTCTTTTTTTCTGATATTATTTAAATGTTTTTTTTCTTCCGCTCGACGACCGCGAGAGAGGATGCCGGCAGAACAACTCGATGGCGACGAAGATAAAAATAAAGAAGAAACTGGGGGAACTCCTCCTCGAATCGGGCACGGTTTCCGAATCGGACCTGAAAAGAGCCCTGGCCGAGCAGAAAAAGAGGAAGAAAAAGCTGGGGGAAATACTCGTCGATATGGGAGCCTGCTCGGAAGAGGACATTGCCCACGCCCTCTCCAATCAGCTCGGAATTCAACTCATTGACCTGAAAAACACCCCCGTCGAGCCGGTTGCGGTAGAAATCATTCCTGAGAAAGTCGCGAGGAAGCACCTCATCATTCCCATCAGCGTCGAAGACAGGGACCTCCACCTGGCGATGGCAGACCCCTTGAGTTACGAAGCCTTCGAAGACGTCCGCTTCGCGTCGGGATTTACCATCAAACCCTACGTCGCAACGAAGAGCGACATCATCTGGGCGATTGACCACCACTACAACCTGGGAGCCTCGCTCGACTCCATCGTCAAGGACATATCCTCCGAGAAGGTGGTCGAAGTCCTCCAGGAGGCGAAGGAGGACTCGAAAGAGGTGGAGGACCTGAAGAAGAAGAGCGAGGCAGCGCCCATCGTCCGGATGGTGAATCTCCTCATCTCGGAGGCAGTCGAGCTGGGGGCCTCTGACATTCACGTGGAGCCGACGAAAGACAGGGTCGTCGTGCGAAACAGAGTAGACGGGATGCTCCGAAAGAGCATCGAACTTCCCAAGTGGGTCCAGGGCGCGGTCATCTCCCGCATAAAAATAATGGCGAAGATGGACATCGCAGAGAAGAGGCTTCCCCAGGACGGCAGAATAGGCGTCCGGGTGGGAGGAAGGATGCTCGACCTCAGGGTCTCGACCCTCCCCACAAATTACGGAGAGAAAGTGGTCATACGGATTCTCGACCCGAAGAACGCTTTCCTCACCGTCGAGCAGCTGGGGATGGAGGGGCCGGCGCTGGAAAGGTTCCTCTCCCTCATTCGAAAACCCCAGGGAATCATCCTCGTCACGGGGCCGACGGGGAGCGGAAAAACGACGACCCTCTACGCGGCCCTTTCCCGAATAAAGTCGGTGGAAAGGAACATCACGACCATTGAGGACCCCATCGAGTACGAACTTGAGGGGATAAACCAGGTTGCCGTCAACGAGAAGGTGGGGCTCACCTTCGCCTCCGCCCTCCGCTCAATCCTCAGGCAGGACCCGGATGTCGTGATGGTGGGGGAGATGAGGGACACCGAGACGGCCACAATTGCCATGCAGGCATCCCTCACGGGGCACCTCGTCCTCTCGACGGTCCACACGAACAACGCCGTCTCCACCATCTCGAGAATCAGAAACCTGGGAATCCCGTCCTACCTCATCGCCTCAACCATCATCGGAATCGTGGCGCAGCGCCTCGTCCGCGTCATCTGTCCCAACTGCAAGGTGGAAGATTCTCCCTCAGAAGAAAGCCTTATCAAGCTCGGGATTTCAGGCAAAACCTCGACGGGTCTGAAATTTTATCGGGGGAAAGGTTGCTCCAAGTGCGGCTGGACGGGGTATAAGGGCCGGACGGGGATTTACGAAATTCTCGTCTTCTCCCAGAGAATAAAGGACCTGGTGGCGTCTGACGCCTCCGAGTCGAGCATCAGGCAGATGGCAATTGCCGAAGGGATGAAAACCCTCGCCCAGTCGGGACTGGAAAAGGTCCTGAAAGGAATTACCTCCGTGAACGAGGTCATACGAGTCATTCAGACCGACGAAGATTACGGGTCCCTCTGTCCCGATTGCGAAGCCGTCCTCGGCCCGGACTTTATCGCCTGCCCCCACTGCGGCAGGAAACTCGTCGATACCTGTCCCGCCTGCCAGAAAACGGTAGACCCTCTCTGGAGATTCTGCCCCTACTGCAGGTTTGACTTCCTCAAGTCGATTCCTTTAAGCCGGCAGTCGTGACCTCAGGCCAAGTGGCAGGAAACGAGCCTGCCTCCCACTTCCCTCAACTCGGGAACGACGCGTGAGCAGATATCCTCTGCAATGGGACACCGGGTGTGGAAGGCACATCCCGGAGGAGGGGATACGGGCGAAGGCGGGTCTCCCGCGAGGACGATTCGCTTTCCCTTCCTCCCCGGGACGGGGACGGGGACGGCAGATATGAGAGCCTTCGTGTATGGGTGTCGGGGGTCCCGGAAAACGAGCTGACAGTCTCCCGTTTCCACCACCTTCCCGAGGTACATGACAGCCACCCTGTTGCAGAAGAGATTGACCACCCTCAGGTCGTGGGAGATGAAGAGGAAGGACATCTTCATCCTCTCCCTCACCTCCATCAGGAGAGTGAGAATCTGTGCCTGGACGGAAACGTCGAGGGCGGAAAGAGGTTCGTCGGCCACGAGGAAGTCCGGGTTGACAGCTATCGCGCGGGCAATGCTGATTCTCTGCCTCTGACCGCCGCTGAATTCGTGAGGGTAGCGGTCCATCGAGTCCGGCGGAAGACCCACGAGCGAGAGGATTCTCGCCACCTCGTCCCTCAGCGTCCTCCTGGTGGCAACGCCGTGGAGGAGCATCCCCTCGCCGACGATGCGCTCCACCCGCATTCGGGGGTTGAGGGAGGAGAAAGGGTCCTGGAAAACGATTTGCATCCTCCGCCTGAGCGGTCTCAGTTCCCTCTCCGGAATATGAGTGATGTCTGTCCCGTCAAAGACGACCCTCCCCTCTTCGGGACGGAGAAGCCGGATGGCCACGCGCCCGAGGGTCGTCTTCCCGCACCCCGATTCCCCCACGAGTCCGAACGAATCTCCCCGGGAAATCTCTATGGACACTCCGGAGACGGCGTGGACGACGGCCCTTCTCTCCAGAAATCCGCGCTTCGTTCGGAACCTCTTGTGAATCCCTTCGAGCCTGAGAATCGTCTCGTCCTTCACCGCGCCGTCTCCTTCTCGACGAAGTGACACGCAACCCGGTGTTCATCTGCCGGAGAGATGTACCGGGGGAACTCCTCCCGGCAGATTTCCATCCTCACGTCGCACCGGTCGTAAAACGGACACCCCGGGGGAACGTGAGAAAGGTCAGGGACGAGCCCCGGTATGGGCGTCAGTTTTCTCTCCCCTCCATCGAGGGGTGGAAGAGAGCGGAGGAGCCCTTTCGTATACGGATGAAGGGGTCTCTCGAAGAGT
>RFHC01000245.1 GCA_003696505.1 Deltaproteobacteria bacterium | reverse complement strand
GGGAGTAAGAGGACGGCTGGTGGTCCACTCCGTCGCCGCCCGAAAGGTGGTCGCGGAGAGCCCGCTGACCCGGGCCGGGAAGCGGAAGGTGACAGCTCCACTGGGAAAACTCCCGGAGGGGCGGTACCTCGCCACCGCAGACCTGGAGAAAGGAGGGGTGAGATGGACGGAGCGCTGGCTCTTCGACGCGCGGTAGGGAGTATCCTCCTCGCAGTTCTTTTCGTTTTCGCGGTCCCCGGCACCGCGCCCGCCGGAGAGGGGGAGAATCTCTGCCCCGTCAACGAAGGCCCCTGCGTCGCCGAAGCCGGCGGAATTCATGTCACCTTCGACCTGGCGCCGAAGCCGGTCCGGACCATGAAGCCCCTCACGGTCCGGGTGAGACTGGAGGGAGCCACTCCCCTTCCGGAAACTCTCTCCGTCTCGTTCGAGATGCCCGGGATGGTGATGGGGGAGAACGTTTCAGTCCTCAGGCGTGTGAGGGGGAACCTGTTCGAGGGGGAAGCCTTCATCGTCCGGTGCCCGAGCGGGGACACCCTCTGGAAAGCGACGGTCCGTTCGGAGAAAGGACCCCTTGCGGAGTTTCTCTTCCATGTGGACAAACCCTGAACTGCTGGCATCCTTTTTCCTGACGGGCCTCCTCGGAGGGGCGGGGCACTGCACCGCCATGTGCGGCCCCATCGCAGCCGTCGTGGGACTCAGGGGGGAGAAGAAAGGAGCGCTTGCGCGCTCCCTCCTCTACAGCGCCGGCAGGGTGACGACCTACGCCTTCCTCGGAGGAGTCATGGGCGCATCGGGGAATCTCGCCCTCCTCTCCTCGAAGGCGGTCTGGTTTCAGAAAGGGGTCATGGTGGGGACGGGGGTCCTCATGTGCCTCCTCGCCCTCCTCCAGTCAGGCCTCTTCCCGGGGAATCCCGGCCTTTTCTCCTCCACCCCCGGCGGAGGTGTCATCGAGAAGGCGGCAGGAAAATTATTCTCCTCCGGAGAGGCGGGGGTTTTCTTCCCGGCAGGTCTCGTCCTCGGATTCCTCCCCTGCGGTCTCCTTTACACGGCGCTGGTTGGCGCAGCCCGGGCGGGGGCCGCCACTCCCTCCTGGGGTGCCGGACTCCTCACAGGAGGGGCACTCCTCCTCGTTTTCGGTACGGGGACGGCCCTCCCCCTCACGCTCATCTCCCTTTCGGCGGGCCATCTCCCCCTGAGGGGGAAGAAAGTCTTCCAGGTCCTCGCTTCGCTGCTCTTCTTCGCCGTGGGAGTCTCCTTCATCGTGAAGGGGGTGAAATTTTGAGAGAGCGCGGTGACACCTGCGCTCACTGCGCCGGAAGTCTGGGGAAATCTCCCGTCCTGTGGGAGGACGGAGAAGGAAAAGTCCTCCGCTTCTGCTGTCCCGGATGCCTCTCCGTCTACCGGGTCATCCACGGGGCCGGTCTCTCCGCCTTCTACGAGAGACGGGAGGGATGGGTCCCGGGCCCTCCCGAGGAGAGCGATATTCCCATCAGGGCATTTGAAAAAGGACTCATCAGGAAGGGGGACAGGTCTGAAGTCACCCTCGCAGTGGGGGGAATCCGCTGCGCTTCCTGCGTCTGGCTCATTGAGAGGTTCCTCTCCGGGATAAAGGGCGTCATTTCAGCGAGGATGAACTTCGCCACCCAGAGGCTCACCCTGACTTTTGACGAAAAGGTCCTCTCTCTCGAAGAGGTGGTGGAATCCATCCGCTCCCTGGGTTACGTCCCCCGACCGTCTCGGGCAGGCACGGGGGAATCCGTCTCTTCGAGAGAGAGGAGAGACCTCCTCATCCGGTTCGGCACCTCCGCCTTTTTCACCATGCAGCTTATGATTGTCACAGCCGCACTGTACGCCGGTTACTTCCGGGGCATTGAGGAGACATACCGCGGTCCCTTTCGCGTCGTCGCCCTCCTCCTGGCCACTCCCGTCCTCTTTTACGGGGGTTATCCGTTCCTCCGGGGGACCCTGAGGAGCCTTTCCGCCCGTGCCCTCTCCATGGACGTCCTCATCGCCCTCGGCGCCTGTGCGGCGTATTTCTACAGCCTCGCCATGCTCTTTACGGGCGGCGAGGTCTACTTCGACACGGCCGCCACAATAGTGACTCTCATCCTCCTGGGACGATATCTCGAGTCGAGCGCCCGCGTGAAAGCAGAGGAAACCCTCGAACACCTGACGGGGCTCATCCCGGATACGGCTCTCCGCGTAAAAGAGGGGAGAGAGGAAGAAGTCCCGCTGGAAGAGATAAACCCGGGAGACCGAATCAGGGTGAGGGCGGGGGAGAGGATTCCCCTCGACGGGACGATAAGCGACGGGAGCATCCTGGTGGACCAGTCTCACGTAACAGGAGAGCCCCTTCCCCTTCTGAAGGAGGCGGGAGACGTCGTCCTCGGAGGCTCACTCGCGACGGACGGAGCCGCCACGGTGGTGGTGACGTCACCGGCCGAAGAATCGACGGTGTCCCGCATCATCTCCCTCCTCGAGAGAGTGAAAGGAGAGAAATCCCCCATCCAGAGACTCGCCGACAGAGTCGTCGGCGTTTTCGTCCCCGCCGTCCTCGCGCTGGCTGCAGGGACCTTCTTCCT
>RFHC01000244.1 GCA_003696505.1 Deltaproteobacteria bacterium | reverse complement strand
GGGGGGGGGAGGGGGGAGGGTTGGGGGGATCCCTCCCTATCTCTGGGGGAACTGGTTTCAGTATATATCAGGTTGGGACTCTTGTAAAGAGGAAATTTTCTTCTCTGTCCCAACCGATGTAATCAATCGTTTGATTAAAAATATAGCGTCAGAGTTTCACGATGTCAAGGGGAGGAGAAAAATTTTTCCCGGAGAATGAAGAATCAGGGAATTGAGGGCATCTTACCTTCAGGATGAAGATGTGACAAAAGGAGGAAAGCTGTGAAGGTATTCGTATCGGGAGGAACCGGTTTCGTGGGACGTCACCTGGTGAGGAGGCTTCTCGAAGATGGGCACTCGCCCAGGCTTCTGGTGAGGAAAAATTCGCTCCACCGAATTCCCCCTGACGTTCGGGACAGGGTGGAGGTCGTGGAGGGGGACCCGTACGACCTGGCAGCGCTTCTCGAGGGTATTTCCGGGTGCGATGCCGTGATAAACCTCATCGGTATCATCCGCGACTTCCCGAAGAAAGGAATTACTTTTGAGAGGGTCCACTTCGAAGCGACGAAGAACATCGCAGACGCGGCCCGGGAAAAGGGAGTTCTCCGCTTCCTGCAGATGAGCGCCCTCGGGGTGGACTGGGACGAGCTTACGGAGTATTTCCGGAGCAAGTGGAAAGCAGACCAGTACCTCATAGACCACGACTTCGTTTACACCATCTTTCGCCCTTCCGTCATCTTCGGGGAAGGTGACGGTTTCACGACAACCATCGAGAAGCTCATCCGGCAGTCTCCCGTCCTCATCATTCCCGGAAGGGGGGAATATCCCCTTCAACCGGTCTCCGTCAGGGACGTTGTCCGGGGATTTTCCCGGGCGCTGACCCTGGAGGCGTCGCAGAAGAGGATTTATCAGGTAACGGGTCCCGAAACATACACCTACCGGGAAGTCGTGAGGATGGTGGCCTCAGCCATGGGAAAGAGAAAACTCGCTCTCCACCTCCCCCTCCGCCTCATCATCCCCTTCGTCATCGTCCTGGAGAGGTTCCCCTTTTTCCCCCTCACCTACGACCAGCTCTACATGCTCACGAAGGGGTCCGTCGGGGACAACCGGGCTTTCCGGGAAGATTTCGGGGGAGACCTGGAAGATTTCCCGTCCTACCTGGAGAAGAGGTTCGGCGGGAGGTGAAGCCCCTGCGGTATAATAAACCCCGCACCGAACGACGAAAGGAGAATGCCATGGAGTTCGTCCCGAAGTGGGTGGCCTGGGAAATCACGGGGAAGTGCAACTTAAACTGCATTCACTGCAGGTCAGCCTCTTCCCTCTCTTCCTTCGAGAGCGTTTTCGATACAGAGGGGGCGAAACGCCTCATCGACGATATCACCTCCTTCGCGAGCCCTGTCCTCGTCTTGTCTGGAGGGGAACCTCTCCTGAGGAAGGACGTTTTCGAAATCGCCCGGTACGGGACGGAAAAAGGGCTCCGCATGTGCCTGGCGACGAACGGAACCCTCGTGGACGACGAGGTGTGCGAGAAGATAAAGGAATCGGGGATAAAAATCGTCTCCCTGAGCCTGGACGGGTCTACCCCCGAGGTACACGACGATTTTCGAAAGCAGCCGGGAGCGTTCGAAGGGACTCTTCGAGCGGCCGGGTACTTCAAAAAGCACGGCATCGAGTTCATCATCAATTCTTCCTTCACGAAGAGGAATCAGGGGGAAATCGAGAAGACCTACCGCCTCGCAAAGGAGCTGGGGGCGACGGCGTGGTACATGTTCATGATCGTTCCCACAGGACGGGGTGAAGAGATAATGAACGAGCTCATCTCGAAAGAGGATTACGAGAAGATTCTCGAATGGCACTACGAGATGGAGAAGAACGAAACGGAGATGCTCGTCCGCCCCACCTGCGCTCCCCACTACTACCGCATTGTCCTTCAGAAGGCGAAAGAAGAGGGGATACAGTTCAAACGCCGTTCCCTCAAGTTTTCGACGGGAGGGGCAAAGGGGTGCATCTGCGGGCAGACCATCGCCTTCATCGACTGCAGGGGCAACGTCCAGCCCTGCAGTTACTTCCCCGCCGTTGCGGGAAACGTGACGGAGACCTCCTTCCGGGAAATCTGGGAGAATTCGGAACTCTTCCGGACTCTCCGTGACTTCTCCACGTATAAAGGCCGCTGCGGGTCCTGCGAGTACATCAACGTCTGCGGCGGGTGCCGCGCCAGGGCCGACGCCGTCTATGAGGATTACCTGGAAGAGGAGCCTTTCTGCGATTACGTGCCCGTCAGAATGAGGCGGGGGATGACGAAGTAGGGGCTTTCCTCCTGGACTTCCCCGTCGTCACGCTTTCGTTATTCCGTGTCCGAGAGGAAGTCGAGAACTTTTTCCGCCGTCAGGCGCCCGTTTCTCACGCAATCGTTGAGGCCGATTCCCTCGTAAGCGTTGTTGTTGAAGAAGAGTCCGGGGTTTTCCCTCTCCTTTTTCCGGATGACCTCCAGTTTCTTCCCGTGGTCGCGGGTGTACTGGGGGATTCCCCTCTCGTGCCGGAAAAACCAGGTTTTCTCCGGGGTCTTCCGGATTCCCAGCGTCTCCGCGATTTCCTGGAGGAAAATCTCCACGATATCTTCTTCCGGGAGGAGAGCCAGGTCGGGGTTTCGGGCACCCCCCACCATCCCCCGGAGGAGCGCTTTCCCTTCCGGTGCCCTGTTGGGGAAAATGGACGAGTCGAAGAGCACTCCCAGGACTTTCCTCCCTTCACGCCGCGGGACCAGATATCCGAATCCGTTGAGGGTTTCCTCCAGCCCCGCCCTGTCGAAGGATGCGGCCACGACCGAGATGGGGGCATAGGGGATGGATGAGAGGGCGTGGGAGAGGTCCGGGTCGAGAGCGGCTGCAATCCGGGAAGCGCTGTAAGCAGGGGTGGATACGACGACTGCCTCTGCTTCGAGGGAAAAATCTTCTCCCTCCCGGCTTCCCCTGACGAGAAAGAACCCTGCCGGGTTTCTCTCCAGCGCGTTTACTCCTGCCCCTGTCACCATCCGGCATCCTGTCTTCGCGGCGATTTCTTCGACCAGGGTTTGCACGCCGCCGTCAAAAGAGGTGAGGACTCCGCCGGGCCCGGCGCTCGCGCTGGCACTCTCCCCTCTCTTCTTCCTTTCCTTCACCTTCGCCAGCATGCCCCGGATGAGGCTGCCGTGCTCCTTCTCCAGGGAGTGGACGAGAGGGAAGCAGTGGCGGAGGGACATCTCCTCCGGGTTGCCCGCGTATATCCCTGCCGCCATCGGCTCGATGAGTTTCTCGAGGGCCTCTTGCCCCAGACGGCGCCGGGCGAACTCAGCGAGGGTTTCTTCTTTCCCGGGAGGTGCCGGTGGAATAAAGGGTTCGAGGAGAACCCGCAGTTTCCCCGCCGCAGAGAGGAGGGGCGACGTGAAGAACTGCCCGGGTTTTTCCGGAAGGAGATGGAGTTTCCCTCCCAGACAGAGAAACCTTCTCCTCGCCCGGTCCGAACTGGGATAGAGGCGGTCCTCGATGCCTATTTTTTCGACGAGGGAGAGTGTGTCGGGCTTGTTCGTGAGGAAGCCGTTCGGACCCCACTCGACGAGGTAGCCCTCATCGCGGGTGGTCCTCATTTTTCCCCCTGGCAGGGGTTCTTTTTCGAGAACTGTGACGGAGAGGGGGAAGTCCCTTTCTGCCGCCAGGAGTTCCAGGTAAATTGCCGTCGCCAGCCCCGAAATGCCCCCACCGACGACGACGACCCTCTTCATCTCTCTCCCCCCTTGAAGTGTTCGTGGCACTCCCTGAGAACGAGGTCCGCCAGAGCCGCGATGAAGGTGTCCGAGTCGTTGGGAACGCCTGCACGGGCGAACTCGAGTCCTTCCTCTTCCGCCACCTGGCGGTAGTAGATGTCGACCTCGTAGAGCGTCTCGATGTGGTCGCAGACGAAACTG
>RFHC01000243.1 GCA_003696505.1 Deltaproteobacteria bacterium | reverse complement strand
AGTATCTCCTTCTTCGAGGGAGCGTAAATCTGGAAAAAGCTCTGCGCCCGCTGGTAGGCCTCCTCCGTGTCGACGATGACCCTCGTCACGCCCGGGTCGTAGTAATCGCGGAGGAACCTTGTCACCAGGTCCTGCTCAGCGTAGAGGATTCCCGGTCCCTCCATCTCCTTCGCCTTTTTCGTGATCGACTGCCAGTGGGTCTTGAGCATCTTCAGGTCGCTCCGGAAATCCTTCAGCTTCCCGCCCGCCCCGGCAGTGCGGACGATGACGCCCATGTTCTCAGGGATAGAGAGCTTCTCCACCTGACTCCGGAGCTTTTCCCTCACTTCCTCGTCCTGAATCCTCTTCGATATCCCCGTCTTCTTCATTCCGAGCATGAGGACCAGGTATCTCCCCGCGATGGAGATGTAAGACGTGAGGACAGCACCTTTCATGGGGGATTCGTCTTTCGTCACCTGGACGATGATGCGGTCTCCCCTCCTCAGGTAAACCTTCTCTCCCGTCTTCTCTTTCTCGCCCTTTCTCCTCCTCTTTTTCTTGCGCGAGACGAGTGCGAGGGGGCAGAACTCGTCAAAGGGGAGGAAGCCGTTGCGTTTCCCCCCGAAGGTGACGAATGCCGCCTGGAGGGCGGGCTCGACGTTCTCCACCTCTCCCAGGTAGATGTTCCCCACCAGACCCCTCTCGAGCTGGTTCTCCACCTCCATGTATTCGAGCTTCCCCGACGAGACGAGAACAGCAGCGGCTTCTTCCGGGAAGATGGTGGAGATGAGAATCTTCCTGTCTTCCTTCCTCTTCGCCACCTCAGGCACCGCCCGATTCAGGGTAAACTCTTTGAAGGGACCTCACGCCTTCACCACCCGATTTCCCCCCATCTCCTTCGCCTTCCGGAGGGCTTCCTCTGCTTTCGATATCAGGTCGGAAGGATGCTGTCCGTCCTGGGAATAGGTAACGACGGCCGCACTCACGGTCACCCTCACCTCATCCTTGAAACCGGGAAGGTCAACGGGACGGGAGGCAATCTCGTGGACGATTCTGCTGGCGTGAATGTAGGCCTGTTCCTTGCTGGATGAAATCATAACGATGAAGAACCTGTCCCCGTCGTAGCGGGAGACGAAGTCCGCCCTCCTCGTCCTCTCCTTCGCCACTTCCGCAACGTGCCTGAGGACCCTGTCGCCCACCTCGTATCCGTACTTTTCGTTCACCGATTTCAGGTCGTCCACGTCAAGGAGAACGAGGGAGAGGGGCAAGATGTAGTCCTCAGCCTTCCGGACCTCAGAGGAGAAGCGCTGGGCAAAGTAACCCTTGTTGAAGACCCCCGTTACCTCGTCGTAAATGTCTTTGAGGTGCTCCTTCAAGAGCATCCGGGACTTGTCATAGGCCAGGGCGACGATGTCGGCAATCATGGAGAGGTATCTCTTCTCCTCGGGCGCCCGGAAGGCAATCTCCCCGAGGGCGACTGCCCCGTAGACCCCGTCCACCCCGATGAGAGGAGCAACCAGCTCCGCTCGAAAGCCCTGTTTTTCAAACTCCGAAATGGTCACCCGCGTGTGTCTCTCCAGCTCTGTGTAATCCTCCAGGCTCAGGGTCTTCCGGTGCTCGATGGCGAGACCCACGATTCCCTCGCCCGACCTGATTCTCACCGCCCCGTTCAGGTCTGAAGAGTAGCCCGTACCCATGACGAGGAGATAGGTGTCGTTCATCTCCGGGAGGAAAAACCAGACGTATCCGGCGTTGAAGAAATTTTTCAGCGAGCGGACGGTGAGGTGGGGAATGTCCTCCGGGTCAATGAAAGTGGTGAACTTCCGGACGATTTCCGGGATGAGCAGGTTGAACCGGGCGAGCTTCTCCTTCTCCTCCTCCGAACGGACCAGGGTCTCCCTGAGGCGCGCCAAGTCCTCCTTCAGTTTCGTCACCTCGTCCTGGAGGGAGGTCATGGAGGTCACGAAGCGGGATTCGATTCTCGCGCTGGCGATGAAATAACCGACGACGACGCCCAGGACGATTCCCGCGAGAAAAGTAAACCAGGCGAAAGACATTCAGACTCCTCTCCCGCAAATTCTAACGATTTTTATCACACTCGCCCCTCGCGGACAAAATGAAATTGAGGTAACGGGGAAGTTGCTTGACGGATGGGAGAATCAGGTCCGCACACTCTCCGTTTTTCCCCTCACCTATGAGCACCGTGAAAATCCCCATGTTCATCGCCGTTTTCGCGTTTGCCGGGTGGTCGTCGAAGAAGACCACGCTTCCCGGGTCCTCGCCGAGGTAAACCAGGAGTTTCCGAAAGGGGTAGAGTCCCGGTTTTGCCATGTGGTCCATGAAAAAGATGTCCAGCACCTCTTCGAAACAATCCTCCACGCCGAGTGCCCGAAGGACCCTCTCCGCGTAATCCCCAGAGGCGTTCGTGAAGACGAACCTCCTCCCCGGGAGGGCGAGGAGCATTTCCCTCAATTCCCGGTCGGGCGAGAGCATCTCCTCAACGGGGACGTCGTGGACGTAGGAGAGGTAATCGCGGGGATTGACGTCGTGATTCACCATGAGGCCCTTCAGCGTCGTCCCGAAGACGCGGAGAAAACCTTTCCTCACCGAGCGGGCTGTTACAGGGTCCGTCCCGAGGGTCCTCCTCACGAACTCCTCAATCCGGTCGTCGATGACCTTCCAGAGACCCACCTCTTTCGGGTAGAGGGTGTTGTCCAGGTCGAAGACGAAAGTTCTCACAACTCGTCACTCCCCGCCGATGTCAAGTTCGCTCACCGCCACGGAGGGAGCACCGATGCTCCCCACGAGGCGGAAGTCAGACCCCACGGCGACAACATCCCGGAGGAGGCTGAAGATGTTTCCGGATATGGCGAAAGTCCGGACGGGAAAGGCCACTTCCCCTCCCTCGAAATAGAGACCCTGAGCGCCGACGGAAAAATCTCCGGATACGGGGTCCGCCGTGTGGAGGCCGAGAAACCCCGTCAGGAGGATGCCCCGCGGGAATTTCCCCATCATCTCACGTGGTGACTCCTCCCCCGGCCTGAAGATGACGTTCGAGTGTCCCACCTCGGGAGGAGACTTCACTCCCCCTCTCCGGGCGCTCCCCGTCGAGCCGGTCCCCCCCTTTTTCCCGTAGCGGGTATCTGCCAGGAATTCCGACACGACACCCTCCCTCACGAGGTCCAGCTTCCGGGACGGGACTCCTTCGTCGTCGAAAGGGCACGCTCCCGTCCCCTCCGGCAGGAGAGGGTCGTCCTGAATCGTCACGAGAGGAGAAAACAGCCTTTCCCCCCTTTTCCCGGCAAGCCACGACCTTCCCAGCAGGACGTTTTTCAGGGAAAAGGAGGGAACCAGGACCTCCAGAAGCTCCACCATCGCGCCGTTTTCGACGATGACGGGATACTTCCCCGTGGATATTCTCCGGGACCCGAGCATCCTCAGTGCCCTCATCGACGCCTCATCGGCGACGGAGGGGACGGCATCAACCAGGTCGGAAAAACTCTCCCTGATGGCCACTCCAAAGCCCGATTCGGACTGCCCTCCCTCCTCGGCGACGGCGTAGACGAAGGCGGTGTAAAAAGACCTCTCGTACTCCCCTTCGAGCCCAAGGGAATTTTCTATTCTCACCTTCCGGAGGACCTCCCTCACCGTCGCGTACCTGACCCTTTTCATCCGGCCGTCGCGGGCAAGGGTCTCCCTCTCGAGGTCGACGGCGAGGCGCGACTTCTCCTCCGGCGCCGGCGCGGGACCCATCCGAAAGGGGACCCGGGGATAACTATCCGGGGGAGAGGGAAGTCCCGCGTCACCGTCGGGATGGGCGTATCGGGCACCCCACGACGCGCCTTCCACCATCCTCCTCAAATCTTCCTTTTCCGGGGAGAAAGAGTAGGAGAACCCCATCCTCCCTTCCCGAAAGACCCGAAGGGCAAATCCGGTGGAGGAAGACTCCCGGGCAAAGTCAACGCGCCCGTCCCGGGATTCAACGTGGGAAACCCTCTCCTCAAGCGTGAAGAGTTCAAAGCAGTCCGGCTTTAACTTATCCAGTTCCTTCTCGACGAACCGGTAAACCTCACTGAGACTCACCAGAACCTCCTGATTCGAGGATGACGGCAGTTTCGTCGCAGTCGGGAAACTTCGAGCACTTGAGGCAGTCCGTCCAGATTTTCTGGGGAAGAGTCGACTTTTCCACCTCACGGAATCCGAACTTCTCGAAGAAGCCGGAGCGGTAGGTCAGAGCGAATACCCTTTTGATTCCCAGAGAGCGGGCTTCGCTCAGGCACGCATCCATGAGCATCCTTCCAATGCCCCCTCCCTCACTTCCCTCTTTCACAGCCAGGGAGCGGATTTCCGCCAGGTCCTCCCACATCACGTGAAGGGCTGCCACGCCCACGACACCGCCATCCTCGTCCTCGCAGACGAAAAAGTCGCGAATGTTCTCGTAAATT
>RFHC01000242.1 GCA_003696505.1 Deltaproteobacteria bacterium | reverse complement strand
TGGTCCTCACTGACATCAAGATGCCGGGGATGTCGGGGCTCGAACTGATCCGTGAGGTGTCGAAGTTCAAGGAGGACGTCATCTTTCTCATCATCACGGGCCGAGTCGAGGGAGGCATAGCCCGTGATGATGAGAAAGATGACGTCCTCCTTGAACTTAGACACCTCACGGATCAGCTCGAGCCCCGACATCCCCGGCATCTTGATGTCAGTGAGGACCAGGTCGAAGTCGAATGAGCGAATCATGTCCAGTGCCTCGAATGCGTCAGGCGCCGTCCTGACGGAGTACCCTTCTCCCTCGAGGACCTCTTTCAGGAGAGTTCGAATCGCTCCCTCGTCGTCGACGATGAGGAGTTTTCCCGTCATCAGGTTTCTCTCCCGTGAGTAAGGACAGGGAGGCGGACGGTGAAGGCCGTGCCCTTCCCCACTTCGCTCTTCACCTCGATGTCACCCCCGTGCCGCTTTACGATGGAATACGCCACGTAAAGCCCGAGCCCCGTTCCTCGTCCCACCTCCCGGGTGGAGAAGAAGGGGTCGAAAATCCTTCCCAGGTTTTCTTTCGGGATTCCAACGCCCGTATCCTCAACAACGAGGAGGACCTCCCCCTCTCCCCTCCGCACCGATACGGTGAGAGTCCCTCCCCCGGGCATCGCGTCGGCGGCATTGAGGAGGAGATTCTCGATGACCCTCTTCATCCCCTCTTTCGACCCGTAGGGTTTCCCTGCAGAGGCATCATAGTCCCTCACGACACTTATCCCCGCGTCGCGAAACTGTTTCTCGAAAAGCGCCAGGACCTCCTCGATAACCTCGCCCACGTCGAAATAGTCCATTTCCTCGAGCTTGGACGCGGAAAATTCCGTAAAGTTCGCCACGATTCCCGAGCACCTGAGGGCGAGTTCATGAATTATCCGGAAGTATTCCCGCACCTTCTCCGCCGTCTCTAAATCGATTCCTCCTCCGGTTTCCCTCAGCTTCTCCATTCCGTACTGGGCGTAGCCCGCAATCCCCGCCAGAGGGTTGTTGATTTCGTGTGCCACCCCGGCGATGAGTCGCCCCATCGCGGCGAGCTTTTCCGTCTCCACTATCTTCCCGTGCATCCTCTCCAGTTCAGCGGTCTTTTCCCTCACCTTTTCCTCGAGGGTGATGTTCCAGCGGGTAATCTCCTCGTTCGCCCGCTTCAACTCCTCGGTCAAGTCCTCCAGTTCTCCCTTCCTCCTTTGAAGTTCCTCAAGCGTCTCCTTCAGCTTCACGCTCATCTCGTTCAGGCTCTCCTGGAGGACACCTATTTCGTCTCTCCTCGTGACGGGGACGGTGAGGCCCGCTTTCCCCCCCGCAATCTCTCGCGCCATCCAGGTCAGCTCTTTCACCGGCTTGGTCAGCCTCCGCGCAGAAAGCCCGAATATGAGGATGACCGCAAGGGAAAAGCCCACTGCCGAGGCGGAGAAAATAAGGACACCTTTTCTGTAGGCATTCAGGTAGGGGGAAATTTCCCGCGTCAGCACCAGGTAGAGGGGAGAATCTCCCACGGAATCGACGAGGGTTGCAACACCCCCGTGGACGTAAGGGGTACACTCGTCCTCGAAGTAGATTCTCTTTCCCTCACTGAGGACCCTCCTCGTCTCCTCCCGGGAGAGGACCTCCCGGAAGCAGGCGAGGCAACTCTGACAGGTCGTCGATGTCGCGAGGGTGAGTCCACCGGAAAGGAAGGTCACTTCCACTTCCAGGTCCCGGGATATCCGGGCCAGATAAGACCTGTCGATGGGGAAGGTAACCCTCACCACGCGGGCAACTTCCCCTTCGGAGATGACGGGGGCGGCGGAAACGAGGGAGAGGGGTTTCCCCCCTTCCGCAACGGTGGAGAGAGCCGTGTTAGCCACGCCGGAGAGGGCTTTTTTCAGGACCGGGTCATTCACTTTCTCCCCGGGGAATACGCTCACCACGTCCACGGAGAAACCGTTCAGCTTCGCCCTCTCCGAGATGAGTATCTCCAGACTCCGCATGTTCTCTCCGCTTCCGGGAAACTCGGCGTGGCTCTCGGCCGAAGAGATGAACTGGGAAAACTGAGAGGCCATGTTTCCCCTCTCCTCAAGGTCCCTGAGGAGTTCCTCGAGAGAAGCGACCAGGTCTGTCCTGATGTGCCTCTTTGCCTCGAGACGGGAGTAGCGGGCGAAGAGGGAAACCGCAAGCGCGGCCGTAGCCAGGAAGAGGAGAGCAAAGAGGACCACGAAGCGGAAGGTGAACGAACTCTGAAGCCTCCCGAAGTTTAACTTCATCCGCCTTCTCCGTAACCGGCCTCGCGGAGCATTCCGTAGAGGTTTCTGTAATCCTCCTCAGAAGTCGGGACAAATCTCTCCGCCCCCAGGGACGAGAGGACCCTCCTGCCTTCCGTCGAGGTGTGGAGGTTGAGGAGAAGTTCCCTCACCTCCTCTCCTATCGCATCAAACCCCTCTCTTGTGAGGACGAGAGCGTTCTCGGGAACCGGGCTGGATGCCTCCAGGACCCTTACCTTCTCCTTCACCAGGGGGTGTTTTTTCGCAATCCTCTCGAAAACCAGGTCCTTCACGAAGGCGCCTTCCACCTTTCCTGCCAGAAGGGAATTGAGAGAATCCTCGTGAGTCAGCGTGGGGAAAGTCTCCCTGAAGAAACCGTCGGCGGATTTCCCCGCTCGCTTGAGAAGGAGGGACATGAAGACCTCTCCCGCCGTCGTGCGGGGGACGAAGGAGACAGAGCGCCCCTCAAGGTCCGCAAATGAGGAGAAGGGGGATTCCCGCCGGACGAGGAGAAGCCCTCTGTACTCGCCCTTCCCTCCCGTCAGGGGACGGGCGACGGGGACGATACCCGGGTTGCGGGCCAGGAGAGCGTAGACGAAACTCCCCACGAAGGCGCCGTCCAGGTTTCCCCGCCTGAACTCCTCCACGAGCCTCCCGTATGACTCGTAGTGCTTCAGCCTGACGGAAACCCTCAACTTCTCCGAGAGAAGGTTTGCCAGGGGTGCAAACCGGGATTCCTGCCGGGTAAAGGTAAATTCGGGGACGACGCCGATGGTAAGGACCCCCCTTTTCACCCTTCCGTGAGGAGACGCGACGGTGTCAACGGCGCGGCAGTGACACGAGGAGATTCCCGCCCTCGCCCCGGCGGGGACGAGTCCAATAGCGGCGATTCTGTGAATCCCCTCCGTCGAGAATGCGTAGTCGACGAGTGCCCCGACCTGGCCGCTGTGCCTCGAGGGGACGACGAAGGCGATTTCCACCGGGACGGGATAGTTTCCGGACGGGAGGTTGCTCATGAGGGGGGGGAGGCCGTCAACCCGGAGGGCGCGGCCCCGGAAATTCCCCGAATCGGGGGAATTCACGACGATGTAGGCGATGAATCCCTTCAGACGCCTCGTCAGTTCAACGGCAGCGCCGTTGGTTTCCGCGATGAAGACTCCGGCCTTTTCATTCTCCCTTTCGTCGAATCCGCCAATGAGCCTCCCCGCAAGGAATCTCGCCGTGGAGTGGGGCGGGCGGTGGATGAGGAAAATCGGCAGGTCCTTTCCTCCAACCTCCTTCCAGTTCTTCACCCTGCCGGCGTAAATGTCCCGAATCCGGGCAGAGGAAAGTCCCTCTATCCCCGCACCCTCATCGACGACGAAAACGAGACCACCGTAGGCAACGGGAACATATATGTAACTCTTTTCTCCCTCCGGGAAGTGAACCCTCCGGGTGACGACTGCCATGTCTGCCTCTCCCGTTTTGAGGAAGTTGACGGAAGGCTGAGAGTGAGTTTCGACATAGGAAACGGGGATTTCCAGCTCCGGCGGAAGGGACGAGAAGTATTCGCGCGCGAAATCAATCGCCTCGTCAGACGCTGCCACCCTGAGGACCTTTCCCTCCCTCCGCGTTTCTATTACCTGCATCTCCGTCCTCTCCCCGCAGGAAAAGATAGAAACAATGGAGAGGAAGGCGATTCCCAGGAGGAACAATCTGAAAAGGTTTCGCATCACCGTGTGACAGACTCCTCTCCCCGAAGGACCTGACCAACTGCAGGGTCGGAGAGGAAGGCGCGGACGATATCCGAAAGGGTGTCAGAGAGAGCCTCTTCAACTCCTTTTTCGGACGAAAAGGGGGATGAGACCGTGGTCTCGGACGAAAACCTCCCATTCCACAGGAGATTTCCCTCCCTGTCGTAAAGGGAGAAGAAAAGTCTCCCGCGGCAGGAAATCGCCGCCAGAAGTCCCTTCCTCTTCACCGACACGAAGAGCTCCTCCACATCCCCCTGCAGGTGAAAATCTGCAGGATACTCGTCCTTATAATCGGACACTTTCCCCGTCTCCTTAACGATGATGGGGAATATCCCCGCTTCCTTCATGGCTGATGTCACGATGTCCGTGACGGCAACGGAGAGCGGGGCAGAGAGTTTGATGTCCGCAGCCGACGTGTAATCAACGCCGATTCTCTCCCTGTCCTCCCGGAGGTCGCGGAAATCCTGAACCGTGACCCGGACCCCTTTTCCGACCTTTGCCGGTGCCTTTCCCGGCGCCCACGCCACGTCCACGACCATCTCGCGAGTTGCCGCACAGGAAAGGAAAAAGAAGAGCAGAAAGACGGAATACCGTATTATCCTCCTCACGCTTCACCTCCCTCTATCGTCACCCTCCGACGAAGGATAGAATATTATACATTTCCATTTTGACACCAGATTTCGGGGATATGAAGGAGACGGTGGGAAACAGGAAGGTCGCGGAAATCCTCTTCCTCGTTGCGGACTACCTGGAAATCCTCGACGAAAACCCTTTCCGCGTGAGGGCGTACAGAAAGGCAGCCGACGTGGTCCTCGCCCATCCCACGCCGGTCGCCTCTCTCGACGAAAAGGACCTCCTCTCCCTTCCGGGAATCGGGAAGGACATGGCGGGGAAAATTCGGGAAATTGCCGAAACGGGAAGGCTTTCCCACCTCGAGGAGCTGAAGAAAAAGGTCCCGGCAGGTCTCCTGGAGATGAAGAAGATACCGGGACTGGGACCGAAGAAGGTCGCTCTCTTTTACAGACACCTGGGCGTGGACTCAGTGGAGAAATTGAGAGATGCCCTCGTTGAAGGGAAAGCCGCGGGGCTTCCCGGC
>RFHC01000241.1 GCA_003696505.1 Deltaproteobacteria bacterium | reverse complement strand
GGGGAAGACGTCGTTCGACGACTGGCACCTGTTGACGTGGTCGTTTGGGTGGACGGGATTTTTTCCCCACCGGTCGTGGCCGAGAATCTCGTTTGCCCGGGAGGCCAGAACTTCGTTGACGTTCATGTTCGAGGAGGTGCCCGAGCCCGTCTGGTACACGTCTACCGGGAACTGCGAGTCGTCTTCCCTCTTGAGAAATTCCCTTCCTGCCTGGATGATGGCGTCGGCGAGTTCTTCAGGGATGAGAGAGAGGGACCGGTTTGCGCTGGCCGCGCAGATTTTTATGACGATGATGGCGTCTATCACCTCTGCCGGCAACCTTTCTCCGGAGACGGGGAAGTTGAGGATTGCCCTCTGCGTCGAGGCGCCGTAGTAGGCCCACGACGGGACTTCCATCTCTCCCATCGAGTCAGAAACTTTCACCTTCTTTTCCATTGGTAACCTCCTCGCTCCCTACCTCTCCTCCAGGACCTCCACCCTTCCGGAATCTATGTGGTAGAGCCAGGCGTGGATTCTCACGCCTTTTTCCTTGATAACGGGGTATTCCAGCACCCTTCTCACCTGGACGAGGATGTTCGTCCTTACCCCTTCAAGGACCTGCTCCTCCGGGGAGAGGGAGGGGAGTTTTTCCGATAAGATTCTCCTCGTCTCCTCGCCGATTCTCAGGTAGGCGGGGACGAAACCATTGCTTTCCCGGGGGGGGTTGAGAAAGCCCTTCACCGCCCCGCAGTCTGTGTGCCCTATGATGATGAGGTGTTTGGCTCCCAGCTTCCCGGCACCGTACTCGAGGAACGCTCCGACTCCGGTGTGGTGTTTCTTCTCCACCTCGATGGGGGGAATGATGTTCCCCATGTTCCGAAAGACAAAGAGCTCGCCGAAGTCGGGCTCGAGGAGTCTCCCGGGAAGAATGCGGGAATCGGAGCAGGTGATGAGCATGAAGGGAGGGCTCTGTCCTTTCGCGAGTCTGGCGAGTGCTTCCTTTTCCCCTCGTGTCAGGCGTTCCGGGAAAGTAGATGCTCGCTGGCGGAGTTTTTCAATCATAACCCTCCTCCTCTTAGAAGAGTTTGAAGAACTTGTAACAAACGTTAATTTATCGCAATATATATATTAGGGGAAAGGTGGGGGAAAGTATTTCCCTCTGGAGCAGTGGTTTTCCTTTAAAAAGGAGGTTTTTCATGAGACGGGGTGCCTCCCGGAAGGGCTTTTCTTCCTTCCTGAGGGGTCTGGTCCTCCTCGTTGCGCTCGTCATCGCTGTAATGCCCGTCGTGAGAGCCGGGGCGGAGAACACGTCGTCTGAACTGTCGTACCGAGTCATCACACCCGACGAATTGAAGAGCATGCTCGCTCACAAAGATTTCATCCTCATCAACGTCTCTTTCCGGTGCACAGGATATATCCCCGGAACGGACAGGGAGATTCCCTTTAACGCCATCGAGCGGTACGTCGACACGCTCCCCCCGGCGGACGAGGCCAAAATTGTCCTCTACTGCAACAGGGGGTACATGTCCCGCGTCGCGGCGGGGAAACTGGTGAAGATGGGCTATCCCTACGTCTACGTCCTCAAGGGAGGGCTTGAGGCCTGGAAGCTGGCGGGCAACCGGGTCGTCAAGAGGTGAGGCTTTCCTCCCTGTGCCGGGGAAGCTCAGAGCGGGGTGATTCCCTCGAGAGGGATTCCGCGTATCTTCATCAGGTCCTTCCCCTCGATTTCGTCGCGGTAGAAATCTTCTATAATCTCCACCACTTTTTCAGGGTCGTCGGTCATGTGAAAGAGGTCCAGGTCCTCCTTTGAAATCGTCCCTTCCTTCACCATCGTCGTTTTCATCCACCGGATGAGCCCCTTCCAGTAGTCGCTCCCCACGACGACGACGGGGAAGTGAGATATTTTCTGCGTTTGAATGAGGGTGAGGGCTTCGAAAAACTCGTCGAGAGTGCCGAATCCCCCCGGCATGATGACGTAACCCACGGCGTACTTGACGAACATCACCTTCCGGGCGAAAAAGTGTTTGAAGTGGAGCGACTTGTTCTGGTAGCGGTTCGGTTTCTGCTCGAGGGGAAGTTCGATGTTCAGTCCGATGGAGATGCCCTTGGCTCTTGCTGCTCCCCTGTTAGCCGCTTCCATGATTCCAGGCCCCCCGCCGGAGATGACGGCGAACCCTCTTTTCGCCAGGAGTTCGGCGATTTTCATCGTTTTCTGATAATATTTGCTCGTCTTGCCGAGCCGGGCGCTGCCGAAGATGGAGACGGCAGGGCCGATGTTTCTCAGCGCTTCGAAGCCTTCCACGAATTCGCTCATGATTCGGAAAACCCGCCACGTCTCGTTTCCCAGAAGGTCGTCCCTCATTCCTGCCTCCTTTCAGGTGAGCTCGCTCCCCGCAGGGGGAATAATTATTTTATCGGTTTTCCCCCCTGAATGGTTGAGCGCTTCACGAGAGGAGGAATTCCAGGACGACCCTGTTGAACTCTTCGTGATTCTCCGCGAAGAGGCGGTGGGGCGCCCCCTCGATGAGGTGGAGGCGGGCGTGGGGAATCCTCTCCGCGAGGAGACGGGAGTTTTCCGGAGGAATGACCCGGTCTGCCGTCCCTGTGATGACGAGCGTTTCCGCCTCGATAGAGGAGAGGAGGTCCCACGACGAGTGGGTGGAGATGGCCGCAAGTTGCCCGGCGTAGCCTTCGGGAGACTGCTTCTTCGTCGAAGAGAAGCGGACGAAGCGCTCAATTTCTTCCGGGCAGGAACGGATAAAATCCTCCGTGTAGAGGTAGGGGAGCACCCTCCTCACGGAGCCTTCCCTGTCGTCCGGGTCGAAACTGGAGAAAGCGGCCATCACTTCCGGGGGAGGTTTTATCGACCTGTCGCCCCCCACGGCGGTACAGCCGAGGACGAGTTTCTCCACGGCCTGGGGGTGTCTGATTGCCACCATCTGCGCGATGAGCCCCCCCATGGAAACGCCGAGGACGGAGGCCCTGGCGATTCCGAGGTGGTCGAGGAGGGCTGCCGCGTCGTCCGCCATCTCCGCCGTCGTGTAGGGGGGAGGAGGAGCGTCGGAGAGTCCCGTCCCCCTGTTATCAAAGGCGATGACGCGGAACTTTCGTTTGAACGCGGGAATCTGATAGAGCCATTCTCTGTGGTCTGAACCGAGTCCGTTGATGAGGAGGAGGGTTCTCTCGTTTTCGTCTCCGTAGGTTTCGTAGTAGAGAGTCAGGCGGGAAAGCCGGGCAAGCGGCATCACCATCTCCTTTCAGCTCGTTGCAAAGAGGTGGTCATCACGTCCGTAAATGATGTTATTTGTTTCGTTCGTAACTTTCAACGACACGTGAAGAGTGAAAGGTTTGCTTTTACTCGAAGTGGCGGGTGTGAAACGTTTTCTTAATTTCGGAAGGGCCACATCAGATTGGTGAATCTTACCCAGCACAGAGCTCACGTGGTCCTGTAAGTTTCCCCGGTTTTTCTGCTGAGCTGATGTGCTGTTGCTCGATTTTCCCGGCGGTTTGGTTTCTCTGTGGATCGGATGCCCGGAGGCTCTGTGGCTCGTTAATGCAGCTCTCCCCCTTTCCCTGTCCTCACATGTCCCCCGTTTCCACCACCACTGTTCTGTACTTCCTCACCCTCACGAGGCCCGGTTTCTTTCCCGGGACGCGGATAACGTCCCGGGCGTCTGCGACGAAAACCTGGACCCGCGTATCTCCCCGCGCGGCGGACCGGGAAGCGGCAATTCGTGCTGCCTCTTCGATGATTTCCTCGGGGGGGCTTCCGGGGCCGCTCCTCTTCAGGACGACGTGACTTCCCGGGTAACCCACGGCGTGAAACCACAGGTCTCCGGGTTTTGCCAGGTGACGGATGATGTGGTCGTTGCCCCTGTTGCTCTTCCCCACGTAAAGGACGTGACCCGAAAGGTCGAGTTTCTCCACCGAAGGAGGCCGGAGGGGCTTTTCCTTCCCCCTTCCCCTCCTCTTCTTTTTCTTCGGCGTCCGGAGGTACCCCGATTCCTCCAGTTCTTCCCTGATTTCCGCCACTTCCTCTTCTGAACCGGCGTGCTCGGCGTGGTAGAGGGCGGATTCCAGGTACTCTATCTCGTCCTTTACGGAAGAGATGATCTTTTCTTTTATCGCGAGGCCGTCTCGTCCTTTTCGATAAAGCCGGAAGAAGCGGTACATGTTCTCAACCGGGGAGAGGGCAGGGTCGAGAGGAATGGTCACCTCAGAAGGGGGGTCTGTTGAGTAATCGAGGACGGTGACCTCTTTCTGTCCCCTCCGGATGCTGTGAAGGGCTCCTTTGAGGAGCTCTCCGTACTTCCCCTGTTCCTCGAACTTCTCCAGTTTCGCCACGTCGGACATCACGTTTTCGAGGCGTCTCCTGGCTTTATTCAGTCTCTTCCGGATGGCCTGGATGAGGTTGCTCTTGCTGCTCTGGAACTGCTCTCCCAGGTAGCGCGTGAGGAAGAACACGTCGGCGGCCCTGCTGGGGGAAGGGAACTCTTCGAACCCGGCAGGTTGAGGGAGGAACGGGGGAAGGGCCGCCAGACGGGGCCACTTCCCTTCCCGGGACAGTCCGACGCGGTAGTCCCCTTTCCGGTAGGAATCGGCCAGGAGGGAGAGAATTTCGCAAAGTTCTTCCGGCGTCGAAGGGGATGCCCCTTCGATGAGGGAGCAGATTTCTTTCGACAGGCCGTGCACTTTTTCCAGGAGGGTCCTCGAAAGCCTGTCCCAGGACTCAGCGAATATCTCCTCGCAGAGAGAGAGGTCAACCTCCGGGAGGGGTCTCTTCGGAAGAGGGGGAAGGGGCGTGTAGGGTATCCCGGGGAGAACTTCTCTGACCCGTGTTTCTTCAGCGGTGACGAGGGCCAGGGCATTTATGACGGTCCCGTCGGGGGAGACGAGGATGATGTTGCCGTGCCTCCCGTAAAGTTCGCAGATGAGGGAGATTTCTCCCTCTGCGTCCTTTCTCCCGAATCCGAGTCTCACGTGCCGGTCGAAGTCCTTTTCTTCTATCGACGTGAGGCGTGCCCCCGACAGGTGTTTTCTCAGGGACTGGCAGAAACGGGGAGGAGAGGGGGGGTTGGGTAGAGTGCCCTCCGTCAGGTGGAGAGTGGAGAGCGTGGGGTGCGTCGATATGAGGAGTTTCGCCGTGACCCCGGGTTTCCAGAAGTCGATAACTATCTCCCGTTTCCCCGGTTGGTGGACCTTTGAGACGAGTGCCCCCGTCAGGCGCTCTCTCACTTCCTGAACGACTTTTTTCAGGACGAAGGCATCCACCGGATTTCTCCCGCTCCAATTATACTTCTTACCTTCACCCCCCTTGTGTGATTTAATGAAATTAACTCTAAATTCAACCGTGGCGGGAGGAGATCATGGGAAAGCGAATCGTCATGTACACGACCTCCTGGTGCCCTGACTGCAGGGCGGCCAAGCGCTTCCTCTCGGAGAAGGGAATCGAATTTGAGGAAGTGGACATCGAGAAGAACCCGGAAGCGGCAGAGAAGGTTATGGAGTTGAACAACGGAATGAGAATAGTCCCCACCCTTGATATCGAAGGGGTCATTGTTGTGGGCGACAAGTTTGACCCGGCCCGTTTTGAGAAGGACCTGCGGGAAGCGGGAGTCTTATAACCCGACTGTCTTACGATTTCTTCGACGTCTTCGCGTAGAAGGGTGCCAGCGTCTGGACGATGTTTTTGCTCCCGCAGGCCGGGCATCTGCGGTCTTTCTTCGCCTCGTAGTCCCGGAAGGAGAGGACGAGTTCAAATTCGTTCCCACACTTTTTGCACTCGTAAGTGTAGGTCGGCATCGTCACCTCCTCCGTTTGAGCGGTTTCCCGCCGGAATCCGGAAAAGGGTATGTCAGGGAATTGGCCTTTTCTATTAATAATTTAGGGCATTACAGGCGCGCTGCGCAAGACAAATTTATTAATCGATTGTTTGGTAAACAGGCAAGTTGAACGATTGTTCATTAAAGGTTTTATAGGCTCGGATATGCGCGATGATAAAAGCATAAAAAAAAGTCCGGCGGGGGAGCCGGACTTTCTCGG
>RFHC01000041.1 GCA_003696505.1 Deltaproteobacteria bacterium | reverse complement strand
TCCCGCCTTCGAGGTGGCCGCCCAGGAGGAGATAGAGAAGATGAAACGGGGACTTTCTGTCCTGGATACGATCGTCACTCTGGGACCCCTCCTGGGCATACTCGGGACGGTCCTCGGAATCATCGAGTCCTTCCACCTCCTCGGCGCGATGGGGATAGAGAATCCCCGTGCCGTGACCGGGGGAATCGCCCAGGCGCTCATCACGACGGCCTTTGGCCTCTCGGTGGCAATCGTTTCCCTCATCCCCTTTAATATTTTCGTTTCGAAGGTGGAGAGGGCTGCCTCAGAGATGGAGAAGGTGGGGGCACGCCTCCAGGCTGCCCTCTCCTCGAAGGAGGAAAGGGATGAAGTTCCCCACGGGATTTGAGAGAAGGAGAGCGCGGGTGGAAATCGTCCCGCTCATCGACGTGGTCTTCCTCCTCCTCGTCTTCTTCATCTATGCGTCCCTCTCCATGTCCGTCCACAGGGGGATACCCCTCGCTCTTCCTCGTGTGAAGGAGGCACCCGTCGATTCGCGGGATTACCTCGTCGTTTCCGTCACAGCTGAGGGGAAAATCTTCGTGAACGAAGAGGAGACGAATCTCGCGGAGGTGGGGGAAAAGGTCCTGAGGGAGAGAGGGGAGAGAATCGTCCCCGTTTTCGTCAGGGGAGACAGAGGAGCCCCCTTCGGTGTCATTGTTGGAGTGCTCGACGCTCTCCGTCAGGAGGGGATACGCGACGTCTCCATAGAGGCGGAGGAAAAGGAGCGGCCGTGAAGCGTTTTGCAGCCCCCTTTCTCATCGCGCTGTTCGCGCACACCCTCGCCTTCGCCCTCATCCCGCTTTTCGGCGGTGGAGGAGAGGGCGAGGGCCCTCACCTCCCCGTGAGAGTTGTTGCCCTCCGCGTCGTTTCCCGGACCTCGCCTGTCTCTCCGGAAAGGGAAGGGAAGAAGGCTTCCCTCCCCACCCGGAATTTCGTTTCTCCTGATGCATCGCGGGAAACTTCCCCTCCGGCGGGGGAGAGAGGGAGGAAATCTCCCCTCCCGCAGCGGGAGGGGGGAAAGCAAGTTTCTCCGGGAAAGGGGGAAATCCCCTCTCCCGATTTCAGGACAGGGGGAGAGCCCTCGCTCGGTCCGGAGGGGGAAAACTCTTCTGCCGGGAATGTCCGGGAAGCGGCGTTAGCCCCGAGGGAGGAGGCGAGGGGGGAGGAGACTTCCCCTCTGGAAGGGAAGGAGGGAGTGGAGGAAGGTTTGACGGGGCCCCTCGGGGGCGAGGGGATATTTTCCCCTCCCCGACTCCTTTCCATGCCGAAACCGGCCTACCCCTTCATAGCCCGGAAAAGGGGGCTGGAGGGAGTCGTCCTCCTCTCCGTCCTCGTTGACCGGGAGGGGAGGCCGAAGGAGGTGCGGGTGCTCCGGTCCAGCGGGAATTCCCTTTTTGACGAGAGAGCGAGGAATTCGGCAATGAAAGCCCTTTTTGAGCCGGCTTATCTCGGGGGAATGCCGGTGGAGGCTGAGAAGAAAATCGCCGTGAGGTTCACCCTTGAGTGAACGAATTTCCCTGAAGGGGGTTACCTCTTCCTTCCGATTCGGGACGACGTCGTACATCATCCCCGACGACATCCTGCCGAATCTGTCGTTCCTCTCCTCCCTCGTGGACGACGTGGAAATCGTCCTCTTCGAGAGCCCGGAAAAGAGCAATCTCCCGGGAAAGTCCGTCGTGAAGGAGATGAAGAGGGTCGTGGAGGAAGAGAGGCTCTCCGTGACGGTCCACCTCCCCATCGACGAAAAGTTTCCGGGAGAAGAGGGAAGGATGAGGGAGAAAAGGGTGGATGCCCTCTCCCGGGTCATCGAGATTTTTGAGGAGCTGGGCCCCCGGGCCTACATCCTCCATGCGGACTTCCCTGACTGGCGGGAGGGATTGGAGGAAGGTGAGGTTCGTCGCTGGAGAGAGGGCGTTCTCGAAGCGCTGTCGCTCCTCCGTGCCAGGGGCGCTCCCGTTGAGCGCTTCTGTCTGGAAAATCTGGATTATCCTCCCTCTCTCCTGCGGGAGGTTGCGACCCCGGCGGGCGCCTCTCTCTGTGGGGACATCGGGCACGTGCTCATTCACGGCTTTGACGTTGACCGGTTCATTGACGAATTTCTCCCCCTCTGCCGCGTCGTCCACCTGCACGGCGCTTCGGGAGGGAGAGACCACCTCTCCCCCCGCTTTCTCCCCGATGGCGTTCTCTCCCGGGTTCTTGCCGGCGCGGCGGTGAGCGGGTCAACTGATGTTGTTACGCTCGAGGTCTTCGGGCTGGCGGATTTCGACTCTGCATGCGAAGCCGTCCTGGAGGTTCTCCGTGAGTAGAGTCATCCTCATAACCGGAGGGGTCAGGAGCGGGAAGAGCAGATTTGCCCTTGAGGTGGCAAGCCGGTGGAAGAGGAAGGCATTCCTGGCCACGGCCGAGCCCCTGGACGAGGAGATGGCGGAGAGAATATCCCGCCACAGGAAGGAGAGGGGCCGAGAATTCTTTACCGTGGAAGAGCCTCTCGAGGTATGCAGGGCGCTTCTCGCAATCCCCGACGAGTTCGACTGCGTCCTCTTCGAGTGCCTGGCCACGTGGCTCGGCAACGTCCTCGTCCGGGAGGGGGTGGAAGCCCTCGAGGGAAGGAGCGAGGAGCTCCTCCGGACGGTGGAGGGGTTGAGGAAAAACCTCATC
>RFHC01000240.1 GCA_003696505.1 Deltaproteobacteria bacterium | reverse complement strand
GATGTCCATCAAGGAGGTGGAGGCTTTCCTCACCTCCCCCTACAACATCGCTGCCGACGCGAAGATGCTCCTCTTCTTCGCGAAGATGTCGGCAACCACCGCCGTCGTCCTTGCCCTCCTCGTCGTCCTCTCTTTCTTCGTGAAGAACTTCTGGTGCCGCTACCTCTGTCCTTACGGCGCCTTACTCGGGCTTTTCTCCCTCGTTTCCCCTTTCCGGATTTCCCGGGACGAAGACCTCTGCATCGACTGCGGGAAGTGCACAGCCTCCTGTCCCTACAGCATCCGGGTCCACGAGAAGAGGTCCGTCCTGACTCCGGAGTGCACCTCCTGCCTCAACTGCGTCTCCGCCTGTCCTGTCGAGGACTGTCTTTCGCCCCGTATGGGGAGGAGGAGAGTCCATCCCCTCACCGTCCCCGCCCTCCTTCTGGGTGTCATCCTCTCCTTCTACCTCTTCGCCAGGGCGACGGGGAGGTGGGAGACGAAGGTGCCTTTCGAGGTCATGAAGCGGACCTACTCGGTGGCTGAGAGGCTTTCGCACCCCCGCTGAAGCCTCAACGGGCAACCGCCTCCACCGCCTCCTCCGGAGTGGATGCCCTGATGACCCCTCTGATGTCCCACGACTCGAGGGAGACGACCTTCTTCCCCAGTTTGAGCGCGATGGCGATTTCGGAGAGGGTGCCGTATTCTCCCCCAACGGCGATGAGGGCATCTGAAGTGTGGGCGATGATGACGTTGCGGGCGTGGCCCATATTCGTGACGATGGCGTGGGTAACGAAAGGGTTTTTCCCCCTCTCGTCGGGACCGGGAAGGATTCCGATGACCGTCCCCCCGGCTTCCCGCGCGCCTCTGGCGGATGCTTCCATGACCCCCGAGAGACCCCCGTTTACGAGGGTCCACCCTCTTTCGCCGATGAGTTTCCCTACCCGATAGGCCAGGTCGTAGGTCCTCTCGTTTACAGAGGACCCGCCGATTACCCCGACTTTCATCGTCCCCTCCCGGGAATGAAATTTTCCCTTTTCATCTCACCTGAAATTTTATTAGACTGCAGACGGTATGTCCTTCCGGAATCCCTCTCAAGGAGTCCGCCGATGAAACTGAAGATTTTCCCGAGAGAAGAGAAGTTTTTCGAGCTTTTCAGGGAGCAGTCCGAAAAGGTTCTGGAGGGGGCGAAACTGGTAAAGGAACTTTTCGACAACTTCGAGAGGGCAGAGGAACTTTCCTTTCAGATTAAGCGGAAGGAGAGCGAGGGTGACGACATCACCCATAAAATAATCGAGATGCTCAACCGCACTTTCGTCACGCCCATCGACAGGGAAGACATTCACAACCTGGCGTCGAAGATGGATGATATCCTCGATTACATGCAGGCGGTCTCGGAGAGAATCATCCTCTTCAAAATCGGCGGGTCCTCGCAGACGGCCCGGGAGATGAGCGAGGTGCTGGTCCGCTGCGCCGAGGAGATAAAATTTGCCGTCGCGATGATACACGACCTGCGCGACTCGGAGAAAATCATGGAGTCGTGCATCGAGGTGAACCGGCTGGAGAACGAGGCGGATACCCTCCTGAGGTCGGCGGTGGCGCGCCTCTTCAACGAGGAGACGGACCCGATGTCGGTGATGAAGTGGAAGGAGATTTACGAGAACCTGGAGAACGCCGTCGACTCCTGCGAGGACGTGGCCAACATCATCGAGGGCGTCGTCCTGAAATACTCCTGAGGAGAAAGGGGAGTGGAACCTTCCTGGCTGATTTTCGTCGTCGTTATCCTTGCGCTCATTTTTGACTTCACCAACGGGTGGAACGACTCCGCCAACGCCATCGCCACCGTCGTCTCCACCCGGGTCCTCAACCCTTACCAGGCGGTCCTCCTGGCGGCGGGGCTCAACATCGCCGGCGCATTCTTCTCCACGGCCGTTGCGAAGACCATCGGCAAGGGTATCGTTTCTCCCGATCTTGTCAACCAGACCGTTGTCGCCGCTGCGCTCGTCGGGGGGATAGTGTGGAACACGGTGACCACCCTGATGGGCCTCCCCATCAGCGCCTCTCACGCGCTCATCGGGGGAGTTATGGGGGCGGGAATCGCCCACGGGGGATTCGGAGTCCTGAACCTGAAGGTGCTGAAAATCATCTTCGAGGCGATGATTCTCTCCCCCCTCTTCGGTTTCATCTTCGGTTTCGTCTTCATGGTTCCCGTCATCCGCCTCTTCTTCCGCACTTCCCGGGGAACGGCGAACAGGATTTTCAAAAAACTTCAGCTCCTCTCAGCGTCGGTGATGGCTTTTTCCCACGGGACGAGCGACGCGCAGAAGGTGATGGGTGTGATTACTCTGGCTCTCTTTTCTGGAGGGTACCTGAACTCGATCGAGGTCCCGAAGTGGGTCATTCTCATCTGCGCCCTCGCCATGGGGCTGGGGACTGCCGTGGGCGGGTGGAACGTCATCCGGACTCTGGGCGCGAGGATGATAAAGATTGAACCGGTCCACGGCTTCGTGGCCGAGACCTCCGCATCCCTCATTCTCCTCTTCACGGCACACGTGGGAGTCCCCGTCTCCACGACCCACACGATAACGGGGTGCATTCTCGGAGTTGGGTCGACGAGGCGGCTTTCCGCGGTCCGGTGGGGAGTGACGACGAAGATTCTCTACGCCTGGATTTTCACCCTCCCCGGCACGGCCCTTATGAGCTACCTGGCCTATAAGGTGTTCGCGTCGTTTTTCTGAGAGAGGAGAGGGGCAGTCCCGGTCAGGGACCGCCCCCGAAACAGGTCACACGTCGACTGAAGATTCCCAGAGACCGTGAATGTTGCAGTAGCTGACGGCGTAGATTTTCCCCGGCTTGGAGATTTTCGCAGCCGTCCGGGCGACAGGCTCGGTGTAGACGGGTCCCTGGTTTGCTCCCTCCGTCGACTCGCCGTGAGCGTCGAAGGTGAACTTCCCCAGGTGGTAGATGAACTTGTCCCCCTCTGCCTGATAGTAGAGGGAAATCCAGCGGATGTGGTGCTCCGTCGTGTTGGGGTGGGCGATTTCCTTCCCCACCGTGGCGGTGATGTAGACCAGGTCGCCCTGCCGTTCAATCTCGATGGCAGGCACGTGCTTTTCCGCTTTCCAGTCGGCGCTCTGGACGGCATCTCCGATTTTCGCCATGGGTCACCTCCTCCTTTATTTTGGGTGTGAAATGGGACTTCGTCCCTTTCGATGCATCCTTCTTGCTTCCGGTTTCAGAAGACCGCTTTCCCCTCCTCCTCGAAGAGAGCTCCCTGCCGGGTTCCCCTCCTCTCCAGTTCTTCGTTCACCATCGTCACGAATCGGGCGCTTCCCACCTCCCACCGGGGGGCCAGGAGGAGTTCAGGAGGCGTCGTCGAAATGAGCCGGGCGACGACCACCGAAGGCGAGAGGCGCTCGAGGAAGTCGCAGACCGCTTCCAGGTACTCTTCGAAGGAAGGGGGAGAGAATTCCCCCCGCCTCCATGCCCTCTCCAGTTCCGTGTCCCGGACCACGTGGATGTGGTTCAGCTTCACGAGAGATGCCCCCGTCCGGGAAACTTCGTCCGCACCCTTCAAAAAGTTTTCCCTCGTATCTCCCGGAAGTCCGTAGATGAGGTGGACCCCGAACTCCACCCCCTCCCGCGCGAGGAGGTCGGAGGCCTTCAGGTAATCCTCGAAGGTGTGCCCCCTGTTTATCCTTTTCAGGACCTCGTCAGAGGTTGTCTGGAGCCCCAGTTCGACGCTGACGTGCGTCTTCTCAGAGAGTTTCTTGAGGACTCTCGCGATTTCTCCGTCGATGCAGTCGGGGCGGGTCCCCACGACGATTCCGACGATTTCCTCCCCCACCAGGGCAGACTCGTAGAGCTTTTCCAGCACGTCGGGGGGAGCGTAGGTGTTCGTGTACTTCTGGAAGTAGACGAGAAAACGGGCTCCCCGATACCTCTTTTTGCCTCTCTTCTCCTCGAGCGCCAGCCTCACCTGGTCTGCCACCGGCAGGTGTGGGGCGGTGATTCCCGCCGAAAAGGCGTCGTTGTTACAGTAGATGCATCCTCCCACTCCCACGGTCCCGTCCCTGTTGGGGCAGGTGAAACCTCCGTCCACGGTGATTCGGAAGACCCGTCCACCGAAAGTCTTCTTCAGATACGTTCCGTAGTGATTGAACCTGAACTCCACGGGCGCCTCGCGTGACGGGGAGATACGACTATTCTATCAATCCCCCGGCTGGTAGAATGAACGAAAATCATCGGGAGGGGTCGCGGTGGAGAGAGTCCGCCACATTCTCGACAACGACAGGATAGTGGGGCTTTTCGGGATGGAACTCCTCTCCTTCGAGCCGGGGAAGGTGAGGATTCAGGCGCGGGTGGCGGAGGAGTTCCTCAACGCACACAGGATAGCCCACGGGGCATTCATTTTTGCCCTGGCTGATGTGGCCTTTGCCATCGTCGTCAACGCAGAGACCGACGCCGTCGGCGTTCAGTGGAGCTTCAACACTTTCCGGGCGGCGATGCCGGGAGAGACGGTGACGGCGGAGTGCCGCCTCCTCCACCGGGGACGGTCTCTCCTCGTCGTTGAGTACGATGTCGTGGGGGAGTCGGGGAAACTCCTCGCCAAGGGGCAGGCAACGGCCCTTCCCGCGAGCAGGGACCGGTTTACCTCTCCTGCCCCCGGGAAGTGACGGGTTTCTCCATCAGGCAGGCCGGATGAGCGCCCCCGAGAGAGCATCTTTCCCCGTGAGGAGGGAGACGAAGCGGCAGGCGGATTGGAGAAACCACTCTTCCCCCTCGTCTTCGGGAGATGTGGCGACCGCGTTGAAGGTGGCGGGAGCGGAGGAGGAGGGATTGACGAGGACGGAAACTCTCTCCCCGGCTTCGATTTTCCCTTCGGTTACGACGAGGAATCGCTCCCTTTCCAGGTCGGTTTCTTCCACCATCCGCAGGTAAACGTCCTCGGCACTCATTCCCGGAGGGAGTCCCCGGGAGGGAGATGTGAGGTCCTTCGTTCGTTCGTGAAAGTAGTGGGCGTATGCGGTGACCATCTCCGGAGGGGGGAGAGGGAGGATGAAACCCTCTACAGGTTCTCCTCCAGCCCCGGGGCGGAGGGAGCAGGGAAGGAGGATGAACGCCCCCTTCGAGCGGTCCTCCGCCCTTTTCCGGAGGAGTTCGACGATTTTTTCCATCACCTTTCTCCTCTTTCCCTTTTCACACGGCGGTGGGAGGTTCCCTTTCGTATATACTCTACTTTCTGGTATCATTGAATACCACCCGGGGAAGGCGCTGGCAGTCAGGCCCTGAACAACGGGGCACCGTGAACCCCGTCAGGCCCGGAAGGGAGCAGCGGTAGCGGTTACCCCCGTGTGTCTCAGGCCAACCTGGCTGCCTGCACCTTTTCCGCTGGATTTTCGTTCATGACCTACGAAGCGATTCCGAGAAAGTGGCGTCCCCGCAGGTTTGACGAAATCATCGGGCAGGACCACATCGTCCTTCCCCTGAAAAACGCCGTCGCGACGGGACGGATTCACCACGCCTACCTCTTCACGGGGACCAGGGGCGTGGGGAAGACGACTGCGGCGAGGATATTCGCCCGCGCCGTCAACTGCGCTGAAGGGACTCCGCCCGACCCGTGCAACGAGTGTGAGGTCTGCCGGGACATTCTCAGGGGAACTTCCACCGACGTCATCGAGATAGACGGGGCCTCCAATACGGGAATAGACGACATCAGGAGGCTCAGGGAAACGGGAATTTACGTCCCCTCTCAGGGGAGGTATCGGGTTTTCATCATCGACGAAGTCCACATGCTCTCCCGACTGGCCTTCAACGGACTCCTGAAGATTCTCGAAGAACCCCCTCCCCACCTCATCTTCATCTTTGCCACGACGGAACCCCACCGGATTCCCCCGACAGTGGCGTCCCGCATGATCCGGTTCGACTTCCGCCTCGTTCCCGAGCCTCTCCTCCGGGAACACCTGGAGAAAATTTGCCGGGAGGAGGGAATTCGCGCTGAAAGGGAGGCGCTCGGGTATATCGTCCGCGCGGGGGCGGGGTCCGTGAGAGATTCCCTCAGCCTCCTCGAGCAGTGTTCCCTGGCCCTCGGAGGGGAATTGACGGGAGAGGGAGTCCTGCGGGTCCTTGGTTACCCGGGGGTGACGGGTGTCGTCTCCCTGGCGGAGAAAGTGGTTGAGGGCGACGTTCAGGGCGCGCTTGACCTGGCGCGGGAGATAATCTCCCGCGGGACCGACCTGAGGCACCTCCACGAGATGCTCCTCAGCATCTTCCGGCTGGCTTCTCTCTACAGGTTCACCGGCGGAAGCGAGAGGGTCATGAGAGACGAGGTCCCCCAGATAGCGGAGTGCGCGAGGAAAATCGGTGAAGGGCTCGGGAAGGACGCCCTCCTCCTCATCTTCGACCTCCTCGTGAAGGGGGAGAGGGACCTGAAGATGACGGATTACCCTCTCGTGGCCTTCGAGGGACTGCTCCTGAAAATCCTTTCTTACCGGGACCTCCTCGGACAGACCCAGTCCCCCCCGGTCGGTCGCCCCGAAGCGAGGGAAGCGGGGGAGGGGAAGAAGGAGCCCGTGACCGTCACCGTAACGGGCGGGGGCGTGCAGTCTCGCGCGACGGTCCCCCGCAGAGAGGAAAAGCGGGAGAGTTCCGGCGACGGGGGAAGATTCTGGGAAAAGGTGAAGAAGAGGGTCCTCTCGAAGAAGAAACTCGTCCTTTACGGCCTCCTGGAGAACTTCCGGGGCGAACTCTCCGGAGAAACATTGAAGATATATGCCCCCGGAGAGGCGCTGGTGAACAGGTTGAAAGAGGATGACAAATGGAATATGATGGAAGAGGCGGTTCGGGAAATAGCCGGAAAACAATTGAAAATCCAGGTCCTCATCGATGACGGGGCAGAGGAACCTTCCGACGAGGAGATGGAACCTCAGGAGGACCTGGAACGGAAGGTTCATTCCAACAGGAAAGTTCTCGAGATACTCAGCTCAATTCCCGGGTCCCGCGTCGTCTCCGTGCGGAAGAGAGGACCCGACGAGACCGCTCCGCAGCCTGCGGCGGCAAATCCCGGAGAGGAAACCCTCTTCGGAGAAGAGGAGAGGGAGGACGGCAGTGAAGAATATGAATGAGCTTCTGCGCCAGGCGCAGGAGATTCAGAAGAAGATAGTGAAAATCCAGAAAGAGCTTGAGGAGAAGACGGTTGAAGCGACTTCCGGCGGGGGCATGGTGACGGCCGTCGCAAACGGGAGGGGAGACATCGTGTCGGTGAAGATAGAGAAGGAGGTCGTTTCACCCGACGACGTTGAGATGCTGGAGGACCTCGTGGTGGCAGCCGTCAACGAGGCTATTCGCAGGTCCCGGGAGATGGTGCAGGAGGAAATCGCGAAGGTCACGGGCGGGATAAACCTTCCGGGATTCTTCTGACATGAAAGGATATCCAGAACCGCTGAAAGAGCTCATCCGTTACCTCACCCTCCTCCCGGGGGTGGGAGAGAAGAGCGCTCTCCGCATGGCGCTGAAGATTCTCAAACTCGACGACGGGACGGTAGAGAAGATGGGGGAAGCCATCGTTCACGCCAGGAAGAACATAAGGTACTGCGAGAGGTGCGGTTTTTTCGCCGGGGACGGGCTGTGCGAGTTTTGCTCTGACCCGTCGAGGGAGGACATCATCTGTGTCGTCGAGGAGCCTCAGGATGTCTTTCCCATAGAAAGGAGCGGCGAATACAAAGGGCGGTATCACGTCCTGGGCGGGGCCATTTCACCGGTTGACGGTATCCTCCCCGAGGACCTCTCCATCGACGCCCTGGTCAGGCGGGTCTCGGAGGAGAAGGTGGATGAGGTCATCATGGCCACGAGCCTCACTGTGGAGGGAGAGGCAACGGCCGCATATCTCTCCGGAGTTCTCAAGGAGAAGGGAATCCGCGTGACGAGGATAGCCTACGGAATGCCCATCGGGGCAGACCTGGAATACGCGGACGAGTTTACCGTGGGGAAGGCGATTTCCTACAGGAGGGAGATGTAAGGTCTTCAAAATTTACCCTCCTGTGGATTATCATTTATATCTGTTTTTGTCGAAGAATCCACAGTGAAAGGAGTTCACGAAATGGCTGGGAAGGCACGCTCAGGAGGGGGGAAGGTGAGACTTCCCAAGAAGAACAAATTCGGGTTTTACGAAATCAGGATGGAGTCCATCGGCGGACTCGGCGCCAACGTGGCGGGGAAAATCCTCGCCGAGGCGGTAGTCTTCGGCATGGGGCTCAACGCATCGGCATTTTCCTCTTACGGGTCTGAGAAGAAGGGGACTCCCGTGAAGGCATTCGTCCGGATTGCCAGCCCCCGCACGAAGATTCGCATCAACAGCCCCATCGAGGAACCCCACGTGCTCGCCATCTTCCACGAGTCGATGGTGAAAACTCTTCCCGTGACCGCAGGACTTCCGCCCGACGGCACGGTTATCCTGAACACGAAGAAGTCCCCTGACGAGGCGAGGGACTATATGAAGATAGCCTCCGGCACGGTGGGGACGATAGACGCCACTGACATTGCTATCGAGACGAAGTCGCGGGTCAACATGGTTATGCTCGGCGCCATCGTCAGGGCGTCAGGCTTCATCAACCTGGATGCGGTGAAGGAATCGGTGAGGGAGGCCTTTGAGGCGAAGTACCCGGCGGCCATGCCGGGGAACCTGAAGGCCCTCGAGAGGGGATTCAACGAGGTTCAGTTCAAGACATTCAAGGACGACGGGAAGTACGAACCTGTCCCCTTCGAGAGAACCCTTCCCCAGCTCGGCTACGAGAATGCCCCCATCGGCGGAACGATTTACACGGTGGGCAACACGGCGCTGAAAGACATGTCGGCGAGCCGGACGGGTTTCATTCCGGTTTTCATCAAGGACAAGTGCGTCCGCTGCGGCGAGTGCGACATTTACTGTCCCGACTACTGCTTCGTCTGGGAGAAGGGAATCGACCCGAAGACGGGCAAGGAGGGGATGATTCTCCTCGGCATCGACTACCAGTACTGCAAGGGATGTCTCCGCTGCACGAAGGCGTGCCGCTTCGGCGCTCTCGTGCCGGGGAAGGAATCTGACTACAACATAGACGAAATCATCGTCAAACATAAATTTGCCAGGTAAAGGAGAGGACAATGGCGAAGGGACTTGCTGCAAGAAAGATATCGGAAGAGAAAAAGCCTCTGGCGAGGCCGGTTCAGAAGATAACTTTCCTGAGCGGAAACGAGGTTGCCGCCCTCGCCGCGAGCCAGATTAACTACCACGTCATGGGGTATTACCCGATCACCCCGTCGACGGAGATCGCCGAAAATCTCGACGCAATGAAGGCCGAGGGGATTCACGACATCCGGATGATTCCCGGAGACGGGGAGCACGGCGCGGCGGGAATCTGCTTCGGAGCCACGACGGCAGGCGGGAGGGTGTTCAACGCCACCTCCGCCAACGGGCTCCTCTTCGCCTTCGAGCAGCTTCCCGTCCAGTCGGGGACCCGCTTCCCCATGGTCTTCAACATCGTCACGAGGAGCGTGTCAGGGCCCCTGGACATCCGCTGCGACCACAGTGACATCATGCTCGCCATCAACACGGGGTGGATTATCCTTCTCGCGGCGAACCCTCAGGAAGTCTACGACATGAACATCGTTGCCCCGAAAATCGGCGAACACCCTGACGTGAGGCTCCCGGTGATGGTGGCCTTCGACGGATTCTTCACGAGCCACCAGAAGAGAATCGTTCACCACTTCGAGGACCGGGAGGTGGTGCAGAACTTCCTCGGGCCTTTCAAGCCGACGGTAACCTCTGTCGACCCGAAGAATCCCGTCACCATCGGTCCCTACATGAACGACCCCGACCTGATAAACAACAAGAAGCAGCTCTCCATCGCAATGGAGAACGCCTACAGAGTCATCCCGAAGATATTCCGGGAATACGCGAAACTTTCGGGGCGTAGGTACAACCTGCTGGAGCTCTACAGGATGGAGGACGCGGAGGCGGCGCTCTTCATCCTCAACTCCGCAGCGGAGACGGCGAAGGAGGCCGTCGATATTCTCAGGAAAGAGGGGCTCAAGGTGGGCCTCGTCAAGCCTCAGGTGATACGTCCATTCCCGGCGAAGGAAATCGTCGCCGCCATGAAAAACGTGAAGGGACTCGTCGTTGCGGACAGGCAGGACAACTACGGCGCCTGGGGCGGCCAGATGACTCTCGAGGTGAAGGCGGCTCTCAAAGACGACCCGACGAACAAGACGAAAGTGGCTTCCCGGATTTACGGCATCGGCGGGAAGGAGTTCTTCCTGGACGATGCCATCGAGATGCTCCGCGAGGCCGTGAAGATTGCGAAGACGAGGAAGGTGCAGGTGCCTTACGAGTATCACGGCGCCAACCCGGGAGATAAGAATTACGTCCCGAAGAAGGTCTTCGACCCGATTAAAGAAGAGGAGGCTTCAGGGTTCCTCCGGGTCGAAACGGATGAGTCGGGGAAGATAGACGTGAAGGGAATCGTCGCCCGAAACCTGACGGCGATGCCCAAGAGGATTGCCCCCGGCCACGGCGCGTGCCCGGGATGCGGCATCTTCACGAACCTGAACATCTTCATGAAGGGGCTGCAAGGGCACGTGGTTGTCCTCTTCCACACCGGGTGTGGAATGGTCGTGACGACGGGCTATCCCTACACCGCTCACAAAGTCACGTACGTCCACAACCTCTTCCAGAACGGTGCGGCCACGCTCTCCGGAATCGTCGAGATGTTCGAGGAGAGGAAGAGGAGAGGGGAAATTCCGAAGGACGAGAAAATCACCTTCCTCATGGTCACGGGTGACGGCGGGCACGACATCGGAATGGGTCCGTCCATCGGCGCCGCCATGAGGGGGCACCGGATGATCATCCTCGAATACGACAACCAGGGTTATCAAAACACCGGGTCGCAGCTCTCTTTCACCGTCCCCCTCGGTCACCAGACATCCACCTCCAACTTCGGGCCGTATCAGCACGGGAAGACGACGCACCACAAAGACACGGCGCAGATATTTGCGGCCTGCCACATCCCGTACGTCTTCACCGCCGCAGAGTGCAATTACAGGGACATGATTCGCAAGGCGGCGAAGGCTCAGAAGTACGCGGAGGAAGGGCTCGTCTTCGGCAAGGTCCTCTCCATCTGCCCCCTCGCCTGGAGGACGGAGGAGCGCCTCGCTATGGAAATCATCCAGGCGGCGGTGGACTGCTGCTTCTTCCCCCTCTACGAAGTGGAACACGGAATCACGACTCTCAACTACGACCCGGAGGAGAAGGGGAAGAAGGTGCCCGTCACGGAGTGGCTCAAGTACATGGGCAAGACGAAGCACCTCTTCCGGCCAGAGTGCAAGCCCGAACTCGAAGCCTTCCAGGCCGAGGTGGATCGGCGCTGGAGGAGGCTCAAGGAGATGCACAAGAACCCCTACCTGTGATGGTGGGGTAAAATAGAAGTGTTTTCCGAGGCGCGCCTGTAGCTCAGGTGGACAGAGCACCGGCCTCCGGAGCCGGGTGTCAGAGGTTCGAGTCCTCTCAGGCGCGCCATTTTTGTCGGGAGAAAAAGATGAAGTACGGCGAAAAGGAGATAAAAGAGGCGAAACTCGAATCCTGGGACAACCCCTTCCCGGAGAGGAACTACACAATAGACATCACCTTCCCCGAGTTTTCCTGCCTCTGCCCCCGGTCGGGCTATCCCGACTACGCCACGATACGAATCTCCTACGTCCCCGACGAGAAAATCGTCGAACTCAGGTCGCTCAAACTCTATCTGAACTCTTACAGGGACCGGTACATTTCACACGAGGAGGCCACAAACAGAATTTACCGGGACCTGGAGGAACTTCTCAAGCCGAGGAAACTCGAGGTCGTCGGAGACTTCAACCCCCGGGGAAACGTGAAGACCGTCATCCGCGTTTCTTCGGAAGACCGGTAACTACATTACCCCCTCTTTTCCCGGAAATCACTCATTGTCTCAGAGCTCGTTCAGGAAAAGTTATAAAATGGAGAGAAGGTGTAATGATTTCCCGCCGTTCCCGACTAACGGGAAAAAAGGAGGAGAGGACCATGGAAAAGAAGAAAATCGTAACGGGACTCTGGGGGGTGGTTGCGGCGCTTGCCATTTCCCTCG
>RFHC01000239.1 GCA_003696505.1 Deltaproteobacteria bacterium | reverse complement strand
TTTTCCACGCCATCCTCGATGAGGGTCCTCATACCCTTTTCCCGCGCCAGCGCCCGTATCTCCGCAGTCGGAGCGCGTCTATTAATGAGGCGCCCCACGTCTTCGTCGACGAGGAGAAGTTCGAAAATTCCCGTCCTCCCCCTGAATCCCGTTCCTGCGCAGGACTCACATCCTGAACTCTCGTAAATGACCAGGTCGGGTGGGAATCCGGGCGGGGGAACAGCCCCGGTAGAGACCCGCTTGCATTCCGGGCAGAGGAGCCGGACGAGCCTCTGTGCGAGAATGCCCTTGAGAGTGGGAGGAAGAAGGTAATGCTCCACTCCCATATCGACGAGTCGGGTAATCGAACTGGGAGCATCGTTCGTGTGGAGGGTGGAGAAGACGAGGTGTCCCGTCAGAGCTGCCTGGATTGCTATCTCAGCAGTCTCCAGGTCCCGAATTTCACCGATCATAATTACGTCCGGGTCCTGCCGGACGATGTGCCTCAGAATGTTTGCAAAAGTAAGGTTTATCTTCGGCTTCACCTGTATCTGGTTAATCCCCGGCAGGCTGTACTCCACCGGGTCCTCAACGGTGATGATTTTTCTGTCAGGGGAGTTGATTCTCTCGAGAGCCCCGTAAAGAGTCGTCGTCTTCCCGCTTCCCGTTGGACCGGTCACGAGAATGATTCCGTTTGGTTTCCTGATGAGGCTCTCAAACCTCTCGAGCGTATCCGGCAGAAAGCCCAGCTCTTCGAGGGAAATCATCTTCCCCTGTCTGTCGAGAATCCTCAAAACGATGCTCTCCCCGTGAACAACAGGGACCGTCGATACCCTCAGGTCGATTTCCTTCTGACCGACTTTCAGGATGATGCGCCCATCCTGTGGAAGGCGCCTCTCTGCTATGTTGAGCCGTGCAGTCAGTTTTATCCGGGAGGTAATGGCCGCCTGAAGCCGTTTCGGGATTCTCTCCACTTCGTGGAGGACCCCGTCTATCCGGTACCGAACCTTCACCTCTTTCTCAAAGGGCTCGATGTGGATGTCGCTGGCGCGACTTTCCACTGCCCGAAAGATAAGCATGTTGACGAGTTTTATTATCGGCGCCTCTGAGGCCAGGTCCCTCAGGTGACTCACGTCCTCGCCTTCCTGCTCTTCAGAGGCGAAGGTCTCTTCTCCTATTTCTTCTATAATTTCGTCTATTTTCTCCTGTTTCCTGCTGAAATTCCTTTCAACGTAGTCTCTCACTGCGCTTTCGTCGGTGACGCACACTTCAACCCTCTTCCCCGTCGCCACGCGGAGAGCATCAACTGCAGAGTGGTCAACCGGCTCTGCCGTAACTATGGTGAGAGTCTCTCTCGTTGAATGAATGGGGATGATGAGGTTTTCCCGCAGAAAGCGGAGGGAAACGTCATCGAGCAGAAGCGGGACGCGGGGAAGCTGGTCGGGCGTCAGGTATTTCCTCACCTGGGGCAATAAACGGCTCCTGCCGATGCAATCTCCTTACCGGTCGATTATATCATGCCCTCTTTCGGGATATGCCCGGGACCGACGAGAAGCTGTAGATGTCCCCATTGTGAAGCGGGAAAGCTACTCCCAGCTCGTCACGTCCTCGTTTTCCCCGGAACCGCCGGGCGCACCATCTTTCCCGTAAGAAAAGAGGTCATACTCTCCGTGTTCCCCCGGAGAACGGTAAATGTACGGCCTCCCCCAGGGGTCGAGGGGGACCTTTTTCTTCAGGTAAGGCCCGTCCCACTTTTCTATACCGGGATTGGTGTTCAGCGCTTCGAGCCCCTCCTGCGTCGTCGGATACCTCCCCGTGTCGAGACGGAACTGGTCCAGTGCCTGCCCGAGAAGCTCTATCTGTAGTTTTGCAGCCGCCTGCTTGCTTTTTCCCAGTTTCGAGAAGAGCCGGGGACCCACGAGCGCGGCGAGAAGGCCGATAATCACGACGACCACGAGAATCTCGATGAGGGTGAATCCCCTGGTCCCTCTCTTCCTCTCACTCATACCGTGCAGGGGCATAGGAATCTCCCTTTCGTCTCCTTTCTGACCATTCTATATCATGAAATGAGAGGGAAGAACCTCCGAACCGGCGACACGACTTGCCGGGGTCCTTTCCTTCGCCGAAAAAAAACCGAAAGGTGAGGTCTTCCCCAAACATCGGCGGCACCAATGTTGTCCGCTCACCCTGCCTTCCCGTTCAATCAAAGGTCCGAACGATACTGAAAGTGATAAATGTATCCGTCTCCTCACTTTCCGGTTTAAATCCTGCATTCGAAACGGACTCGTGGCCCAGATGAAAAGACATGCAGATTTTGCCCACCTGGTGCGTCGCTCCGAACAGGACCTGCCTGTGCGTCTCCGGGGCGGGGAGGGAGGCTCCTCTCTTTTCGTAGTCATACGAGAGGGTGAGCCTCACGCCTTCGAGAGGCGAAGCCTTCACCTCGACGGAGTAATCCTTCCCGTCGCCTCCCGCGTGGTGGCCCAGGATTTTCCCCTTATACGTATAGCCCGAGGTGAAGACGCTGTGGCGGTACCAGACGGGTCCTTCGTTTGTGGAGTCGAAGTATTCACCCCTCACTGCGAGGCCGAAGACGTCCGGGACGTAGATTCCCCAGAGGTTGGCCTCTCCGCCGGAGAAGGGGAAGTGGGAGAAGTGGTGCTCGCCGAAGCGCTCCCAGTAGAAGTCGAACCCCAGGGGGAAGAGGTGGACCCGCAGGTCGAAACCGGCAATCTCGTCGCTCTTATTCTGCTTCTGGTCGGACCCGCCGAGGAGGAAGACGTCGCCGAAATCCTCCAGGTCGAAAGGAGGCGCCCCGTCGCCCCCGAAAATCCCGGTCCGGGCAAATCCGACCTCCAGCCAGTGGACGGGCTTGAGAGAAACCTTCGACCCGAAGAAGAAGGGGTGGGGAAACTCCCTCTCCCCCTCC
>RFHC01000238.1 GCA_003696505.1 Deltaproteobacteria bacterium | reverse complement strand
CGCCAGGTGGGGAATCGGCGTCGCAGCCTCCCTCCTCGTCCTCTCCTTCTATATCCTCCCATCTCTCTCCCACATACGGTCCCTCAAACGGAAAACCCTCTATTACGAGTCTGTCATTGAGAAACTCGCTCCCCTTTCGGAAAAAGCTCTCCTTTTAAAGAGTGAAATTGAAAGGAAAACGCATCACATTCCCTCCCGCCCCTTCTCAACGGAAGAGGTGAGGAACATCATAGGACGGGTCTGCACCGCTTCGGGTGTTCCCCTCGAAGCCCTTGAAATCAAGTATTCAGGGACGACGAAAAAAGGAGCATTTCAAGAAAGTTTCTACCGAATTGAAGCTAAAGAACTGACCTTTCGCGAGGTTTTCACTCTGATACGGAGTCTGGAGAAAGACCCGGCAGGCATCGTCATAAGGGAGAGCACAATCAAGCCCACCTTCGAATCTCCCCGGTACCTCGAACTGTCCCTGAAAATCTCCCTCATCTCGAAACTCTCTTCTCCCTGACTCTGGTATTCTCTTTGCAAAATATCCCGGGAAAAACAGGAGAGAGGTGAGCAATGGCTGATTTGACGGGAAAAGCTCCAGTCATCACGGTCCAGATTTCGGACGGACAGACCGTGGAAGTGAGGTGCCGGAAAGGAGAAATTCTCATCGGTCGGTCCCGGGAGTGCAACCTCATTCTCCCCGACCCCTCCGTCTCCCGGAGGCACGCCCGAGTTGTGGGGACGGACCTGGGTTTCTTCATCGAGGACACGAGCACAAACGGAACTTTCATCGACGGAGAGAAAATCGACAGGAGAACAATCACAACCGATACGGACGTGTCCATCGGCCCATATCTCCTCCACTTCCGCTTTTTCCCCGTGACAGGGGAAGGTCCGGGAGAAAAACCGACGGAAGTTATGGCAATTCGAGCGGAGGGGAAACTCGCCGGCAAGAGGGAAACCGAAAGAGGAAAAATCTCTTCCCCGCCTGAGGAGGATGTGATCCCCGACCTGGGCATCGTGGGAAAATCGAGCGCCATATTGAAGGTCATCTCGATGATGAAAAAGATGGCGAAGACCGATTTCCCTATCCTCATCACAGGGGAAACGGGAACGGGAAAAGAACTCATCGCCCGCGGAATCCACCTCCTCAGCCAGCGTCGTGACAATCCTTACGTGGTCCTGAATTGCGGGGCAATCTCGCCGGAACTGGTCGAGTCCGAACTCTTCGGACACGAAAAGGGAGCGTTCACGGGCGCACACACGCAGAGGCGGGGGGCCTTCGAAATCGCTCAGGGAGGGACGCTCTTCCTCGACGAAATCGGAGAAATGCCTATCGACCTCCAGCCGAAACTTCTCCGAGCCCTCGAACAGAAAGAGATAAGGAGAGTCGGGGGGAACAGGACCATTACTGTAAACGTCAGAATTATCGCCGCCACCAACAGGAACCTCCAGAGCGAAATCAGGGCGAAGAGATTCCGCCAGGACCTTTTCTACCGGCTCAACTCCCTCCCTCTGATTGTGCCCCCTCTCCGGGAGAGGAGAGAGGATATACCTCTCCTGGCAGAACACTTCCTCGCCGGGTTCAACAGGGAATATTCAGAATCGAAGAGACTGACGAGGAAAGCCCTGGAAGTCCTCACAACTTACTCCTGGCCGGGCAACGTGAGGGAACTGAAAAACATCATTCAGAGAGCAGCCGTCCTTTCGGAGGGAGACGAAGTGGACGGTCCCCTCATTTCTTCCCTCCTCTCCGGAGATGGGTTCCTTCCGCCGGAAGAGACCCTCACGATGGGCAGAGATGAACCGATACGAAAGGTCGACGCCTACGAGAGGGAAATTATACTCCGTGAGCTTGAAAAAACGGGTTGGAACAAGACTCAAGCCGCGCGAAACCTGGGAATAGCCAAGTCTACCCTCTTCGACAAACTCAAGAAATACGGAATCACTTCATCGGACAATAAGTAGTCCGAAAATCGAACTGCCGGCAGTCCGAAAATCGGACTGCCGGTTTCCTCTCCCCCACCCACCAATCATAACCACCCAAAAACAAAAGCTTTTTTAGAGCATGCCCCTGGCACCGCCTTTGCTCTTTCCCCGGGAAAAAATTCAGGAGGTGCCAGATGAAAAGGAGAAAAAGAAAGGCAAGGAATTCCGGACAGGGTCTCACGGAGTACATCATCATCCTCGCGCTCGTTGCCGTTGCCGCAATCGGTATCGTCAACGTCTTCGGCAATCAGTTGAGGCATCAATTCTCCGTCATCACTTCGGCTCTGGCAGGGCACAAAAAATCCGTCACCGACCTCTCCCAGAAAGCGGAGAAGATGACGAAGCAGAAGACGCTGAGGGACTATGCGACGGACAAGTAAGCACGAGGGAAACGTGATGGTAGAGATGGCTATCGTCCTCCCGATAACGGCCTTTCTCATCTTCTTCTTCATCAATCTGAGCATCACGGTCTCTACCATCCATAAGGTCCACTATCTCTGCTCTCGAGCCGCACGGACGGTCAGTCTCTCACGGGACAGGGAGGTAAAGAAAGTCCTCCCCGGTATCCGGGAGAGGCTGACCCTCTCCCTCTTTCGGGAATGGGGCGGAGGGAGCATCTCCTCTCTCAAGCTTTCCTTGAAGGATTGGTCGGAAAAACACCGAATTGAGAGAGGGAAATTGAAACCGGGGCAGAAAGTCACCCTCCAGATTGAAGCGGTTCTCCCCTTCAGCCTCACCCCTCTCTTCCTCCTCCCCGACAAAGGAAGATACAGCGACCTGGTCGTTCAACCCACCGGGGCCGGGACGAAGTTCATTTTCATCAGGAAAACGGTGGTGGAGTGATGACCACGGCGAAGAAAAAAAGAGGAAGTGCCGCCGTCCTCGTCCTCGTTTGCCTCTCCGCCCTCCTCGGGTCCTTTTCCTTCGCCGTCAACGTGGGAAAGTACTTCCACGAAAAAACCTCTACTGACGTGGCTGCAGAAGCGATAGCCCTTTCTCTCGCAACGTGGGAAGCCCGACACCTCAACATCTCCGCAGCCCTCAACGAAGCCACCGTGAGCTGTATCAAAGGAATCCGTTTGATTCTCATGAAAGGTGCTGTTTCCGTCGGATTGGCAGTGCACGGGAACTTCGGCCCCATCTTCCGTTTCTCTCGGGAAGGGAGAAAAGCGGTGAAGAAACTCTGGAGTCTGGCCACGAAATACTCCTCCCTCAACAGGAAAGTGAGAAAGACCTATCCTCTCGTCCTGGCTGAATCCCTCAGGGAACTCTGCTCCTACTACGACGTGAAGGGAATCCCCTTCCCCCTCATCTCCGGTTCAAAGGGGAAGGGAAACTCTTCCCTCATCCTCCCCGTCGTTGAGAGCCCAAATCTCGAGATTTCCGGAAGTATTCGAGCTGCCATCAGAAAAGCCCGCTCGTATAAACCGAGAAACCCCTTTAAAAAGAAACTCTTCAAAGTGGCCTACTCCCTGTTCGAGAGAATCCTGAGGGCGTTTTTCTCCCTCAAGGGACACGCCTTTCTGCAGGTCCCGGCGAGAAAAGCGGAAGAGCTCGGTAAAATCCATATTCTCGCCGTCTCCAGGGAGAAAAGCCCCTTCCTTTCCTCCTTCTACCCGAAAAAGTACAGAACATGGTCCGTTGCCGCGGCAACCGTCATCCCGGGGGACGTTTTCAAACCCACGTGGAAAAGCCGGCTCACTGAGGTGAGCCAGAAGGCGAAAAACTCTTTACTCAAAAGCTTCTCCAGGGGGAGAAAAAAATGAATACGAAAAAAGACTTAAGGGGCGTGAAAGGCACTGGACTCCTTGAATTCCTCATTGTCATTCCCCTCTTTCTCATCCTCGTTACCGGACTCCTTCAGGTGAGCAGAATTCTTGAGATGAAATCTCTCTCCCGCTTCGACTCTCTGGAAGGTCTCATCGTGCGGGAGAAATGCGGCGTTTCTCCCCTGGAAAAGGAATTAGACCCGACTCTGACAAAACATTCCCGGAAACTCGCCTTCGACTGGGGAAGCAGGAGAGGAAAGGGTCT
>RFHC01000237.1 GCA_003696505.1 Deltaproteobacteria bacterium | reverse complement strand
GTCTTCATTCAGCCGCCCTCCGGGTCAGCACTTCGAGAGTGCCTGGTCTATATCCTCGATGATGTCGTCGGGGTCCTCGATGCCGATGGAGAGGCGGATGAAATCGGGCGTAACCCCGGCCGCCCTCTGCTCCTCTTCTGTCAACTGCTGATGCGTCGTGCTCGCCGGATGAATGACGAGGCTCTTCGCGTCCCCGATGTTGGCGAGGAGGGAGAGGAGCTTCACGCTGTTGATGAATTTCCGCCCCGCCTCGTATCCCCCCTTTATGCCGAAACCGATGAGGGCACCGTATCCGCCCTTCAGGTACTTCTTCGCCAGGTCGTGAGTTGGGTGGTCCGGAAGCCCCGGGTAGCACACCCACTCGACCTTCGGGTGACCCTGGAGAAACTCCGCAACTTTCATCGCGTTTTCGCAGTGTTTCTGCATCCTCACGTGAAGGGTCTCGAGCCCCTGGAGGAAGAGGAAAGCGTTGAAGGGGCTCATGGCAGGCCCCATGTCCCTCAGAAGCTGAAGCCTCGCTTTGAGGATGAAGGCGGCATTCCCGAATGCCTCGACGTACCTGAGGCCGTGATAACTCGGGTCCGGCTCTGTGTAGTCGGGGAAGTTTCCGTTTGCCCAGTCGAACTTCCCCGAATCCACGATGATTCCCCCGATGGACGTGCCGTGCCCCCCGATGAACTTCGTCGTGGAGTGAATGACGATATCCGCTCCCCACTCGAAGGGCCGGCAGAGGTAAGGGGATGGCACCGTGTTGTCGATGACGAGGGGGATGCCAGCCTCGTGGGCGATTTTCGCCACTGCCTCGATGTCGAGGACGTCGAGTTTCGGATTCCCCACCGTCTCCGCGAAGATGAGCCTCGTTTTCGGGGTTATCGCTTTCCGGAAATTCTCCGGGTCGGAGGGGTCGACGAATATCGTGTTTATCCCCATCTTTTTGAGAGTGGACGAAAAGAGGGTGTAGGTCCCCCCGTAGAGGGAGGAAGAAGAAACGATTTCTTCGCCCGCCTTCGCGATGTTCAGTATCGTCACGGTTTCCGCCGCCTGCCCCGAAGAGACGGCCAGGGCGCCCACTCCCCCTTCGAGGAGGGCAACCCGCTTCTCGAACACGTCCGTTGTGGGGTTCATGATTCTCGTGTAGATGTTCCCGAATTCCTTGAGCCCGAAGAGGTTTGCCGCGTGGTCCGCGTCCCGGAAGAGATAGGACGTCGTCTGGTAAATGGGAACAGCCCTCGAGAGAGTGGCCGGGTCCGGCTCCTGCCCCCCGTGAACGCAAAGCGTGTCAAAACGATAGCTATTATCCATTTCCTGCCCCTCCGGAATGTAGATAAACTTAGATGATATTCGAGCGTTCTAACCTCTGTCAATAAATGTTGGGTCAAAAGGAGGACGTCATACCGAAAGAGGTGAGCAGTTCGGCGAATCGCCGGAGTATCTTCGCCGTGGCGCCCCAGATGAGTCTCCCCTCGTAATCGATGAAGTAGACGGGATAGGGGTTCCCCCTGAAGAAGGTCTCCGTCGTCCGGTACCTCGAAAAATCGAAAAAGTAAGACAGGGGCGCCGTGAAAATCTCCGCCACCTCAAAGGGGTCGGGACGAAATTCGTATGACGGCGGGACGGACCCGACGTAGGGCGTGATGTAAAACCGGGTCATCGTGGGCACCGGGTCGAGCCGGCCGAGGACGGTCACATCTTCCCTCGAGAGGGAGAACTCCTCTTCCGCCTCCCTCAGCGCCGTCTCGAGGGCGTTTGAATCCCTTCCTTCCACCGACCCGCCGGGGAAGCAAACCTGCCCCTTGTGGTGGGGCACCTTCTCTGTCCTCCGTGAGAGGACGACGTGGACTCGACCCTCTTTCTCCATAAGGGGGATGAGGACGGAGGCCTGCCTCATTCCCTCAGGGGTCGATGGAGGAGGGACCTCCGGGGGAATGAGGAGGTCCCTCAGCTTTTCCACAGCCCGTACCGTCATCTCCAGAACTGGATTTCCACGACGTTTCCGCCGAGGTATTCTGCCGTCACCCTCTCCCGCTCGAGGTTTATCTTCTCGAGTTTCTCCATCAAGACGTCGGGGGAGGGGACGTAGCAGACAAGTTCGTCCTCCACGACCTGACCGTTCCTCTCCACTCTCTTCACACCAGAAACGAGCGGGACGTCCCCCGGAATCCTCGAGACGAAAGCGAGGTGAGAGTAGAGGGAAGGATTGACGTACTTGAGAACATACGTGACCGGTTTCAGCGAGTATCCGGCATCGACAATCAACTCCTGGAGGACCTGGAGGTTCACCCGAAAAGTGTAGAACCCTTCGACGAACTTCCCCCGGTCGAGCCTCGTCTCCTCCTCCCTCTTGATGGCGTCCCGCAGGTCCCAATCCCTGATGAAGGCGTCGTACGCGTCTTCCTCTCCGGCAACAAGCCTGTGGTCCATCCCGTAGGGTTTGAGGCAGGAAAGGTCTTTCTCCGTCGAGAGGAGTTCTATGCCCACGTCCTTCAGCGCCCTCACAACCACCTCTCTCAGCGCCAGGGAATCTGCCAGGTCCATGGAGCGCTTCAGGGACCCTTCCCTTCCCTCCCTCGTATCGTCGAGAGGTCTCACCCAGGTCCCGTCCCGATAAACACCGCAGACAGGCACCCTGACGTGAACTTCGTAATACTTCTCCTCCTCCACTTTCCGGAGCACCTCCGGAGACACCTCCTCCAGGAGAAGGGAGAGGGCCGATATGACGGCGCGCTGCCTGCCCGGCTCGAAACCCTCGATTACCTCACGGACAGTGCCGTCACCGTCCACGTAAAGGAGAGTGGGCAGGTGGAGGACGGAGAATTTTTTGAGAAGCTTCTCCCCCTGGTCGTAGAGGACGGTAAACGAGAGTTTTCCCAGCTTCTCCTCGAAGGCGGTGAGAAACTTCCCCACCCTCTTCTTCAGAACCTCCGTGTCCTCATTGACCGCGTAGACCCGAACCCTCTCAGAGCCGTACTTCTCCACGAGAGCCTGGATTTTCTCCAGTTCCTCCGTGCAGGAACGGCAGTAAATGGACCAGAACGTGAGAATGACGGGAGGGGCTCCCTGAGCAAAATCAACCTCCACTTTTTCTCCCGAAAGGGTCTCGCCAACGAAGGCCTTCACCTTCGTCCCCGTTTCAACGGCCGCTCCCCGCCCCGGAAAGACGAGGGAAAACCCGATGCTCACGGCGAGCAGGAAAATGAGAAAAGTCCTCCCGAAAGCCGAACCATCACTTCTTTTTCCCATGTCTCTTTCTCCTCACGATGGCCTGTTCAATCAACTGCTCCATGTCGCTCACGTAAATGAAGGAAATTCCCTTTTTCGACTCTGCGGGAATCTCCTCAACGTCCTTCTCGTTTCTCTTCGGCAGAATCACCCGTTTTATTCCCGCAAGCTTCGCTGCGAGAACTTTCTCCTTTATTCCTCCCACGGGGAGGACGTATCCCCGAAGGGTGATTTCCCCCGTCATCGCCACATCGGGACGGACCGGATAACCGGTGAAGAGAGAGAAGAGCGCCGTGTATATGGTGACCCCCGCAGAGGGGCCATCCTTGGGAATCGCACCCGAAGGGACGTGGACGTGGATGTCCGACTTCTCGAACAGAGCCGGGTCGACACCCTCTTCGGCCGCCCGACTCTTCAGGTAGCTCAGGGCAATCTGAGCAGATTCCTTCATGACCTCGCCCAGCGACCCCGTGAGGACGAGCCTCCCCCGACCCGGCATCTTCGTCGCCTCGACGAACAATATCTCTCCCCCCACGGGAGTCCAGGCGAGGCCCGTTGCCACGCCCGTCCTCGCCGTCCGCTCCCTCACCTCGTCGAGGAACTTTTCGGGACCGAGATATTCCCTGACCTGGGGAGCGTCAACCTTAACAGGGGTCCTCTCCCCCGATGCGAACCGGACTGCCACTTTCCTGACTATCGCCGCGATGGCCCTCTCCAGGTTTCTCAGCCCGGCCTCGCGAGTGTAATCCCTGATGACTTTTCTTATCGCTCTCTTCGTGATGGTGACGTCTCTCCTGCCCAGACCGTGATCTTCCAGAATGCGCGGAAGCAGGTGCCTCCTGACGATTTCCACCTTCTCTTCCAGGGTGTAGCCGGGAATTTCTATCTCCTCCATCCTGTCTCTCAGGGCTGGAGGTATGGTCGCGAGAACGTTGGCAGTTGTGATGAACATGACCCGGGAGAGGTCAAAGGGAACGCCGATGTAGTGGTCAACGAAGGCGTTGTTCTGTTCCGGGTCGAGAACCTCGAGGAGGGCAGAGGCGGGGTCTCCCCGAAAATCCGCACCGACCTTGTCGATCTCGTCGAGCATGAAGAGGGGGTTCTTCGAGCCCGCTCTCTTTATCTCCTGAATGATTTTCCCGGGCATCGCCCCGATGTAGGTTCTCCGGTGACCGCGGATTTCCGCTTCGTCTCTCATTCCCCCGAGGGAAACGCGAATGAACTTCCTCCCCAGCGCCCGGGCAATGGAGCGGCCGAGGGAAGTTTTCCCCACTCCGGGAGGACCGACGAAGCAGAGGATGGGACTCTTGGCCTCACTCCTCAGGCGCCTTACGGCGAGAAACTCGATGATTCGCTCCTTCACCTTCTCCAGTCCGTAGTGGTCCTCGTCGAGGACACGGCGAGCGCGTTCGATGTCGAGGTTGTCCTCCGTCTCCTTATCCCAGGGAAGTTCCACCATCCACTGGAGATAGGTCCGAATGACCCCGTACTCAGCAGAAGACGGGTGCATGATGGCGAGCCTTTTCAGCTCCTCCTCCGCTTCCTTCCGTGCCGTCTCCGGCATCCCCGACTTTTCAATCTTTTCCCGGAGCCTTTCCACCTCCTGGGCCTGCTCGTCCACCATGCCCAGCTCTTTCTGGATTGCCTTCAACTGCTCCCGGAGGAAGTACTCCCTCTGGGTCTTCTCCATCTGGTCCCTGACTTTTTCCTCTATCCCTTTCCCGATTTCGAGAACCTCTATCTGGCGGGTGAAAATGGAAATGGCCAGGTCGAGGCGGGCAATGACGGAGAACTCCTCCAGGACTTTCTGTTTCTCCTCGACGGGAATCCGCAGACCGGAGACGCAGAAATCCGCCAGCTGTGCCGGGTTGTCGATGTTGACGACCATCACCTTCAGTTCCTGGGGGAGATATCCGGAGAGGTCCACGAAGCGGGTGAAGAGCTCCCTCAGGAGGGCGACACGCGCCTCCACCTCCTTCCCTTCCGGCACATCCTCCACGTGGACGCGGGCGAGAACCTGGAGGTAGGGGTCCCGGGAGACGACCCTCTCCACCCGATAGCGCGCCGTACCCTGGAGGAGGATGCTGACGCCTCCGTCAGGCATCATGATTTTCTTCAGGATGTTCGCGAGGGTCCCCACTTCGAACAGGTGTTCCGGCCCTTCCACTTCCTCGACGCCCGGGCGGATTGTCTGGACACCTATTTTCTTCTTCGCCACCAGCGCATCGTCGATGAGCCGGATCGACTTCTCGTCATCCACCTTGACGGGGAGAATCATCTCCGGGAAGAGGACCACGTCCCGGATGGGGAGGACTGCCACCTCCACTGCCTCAACGATTTTTCGAACCGGTTCTGGAAGCGCTCTCGTCCCTTCCTCTCCGGTGATAACGCTCATCCCGTCCTCCTTATTCGATGGTGATCTTCTTCGCGCTCGACTTTTTCAGGGGAAGGAAGAGGAGGAGAAACCCCTCCTTAAGTTCCGCCTTTATCCCTTCCACGTCAAATTCGCCGGGGAGTTTGATAGACCGTTCGAAATCCCCGTAGAGGATTTCCCTGTGGTGACAGCGGACGAAGTTGTAAACGGGTTCGAATCTCTTCCCCCGTATCGTGAGGAGATTCCCGTTGACGGTGACGTCCACGTTGTCTTTCTTCACGCCGGGAAGTTCTGCCACGATGATGATTCCCGTCTCTATTTCGTAAACGTCGATACCGGGATACCAGGCCTTTCCCTCTCTCCCCCTCCCCATTCCTCTCCGCGATTCGAGAAAGGTCCTCATGAACTCGTCGAAAGGGTCGAAGTAGTCTCGTCCTCTCATTCTTTCCTCCTCATCCGCATCCGCCGTGAAGTTTTCGGTAAATGTATGAGGCGTCCCGGTAGGCTTCCTTCATCCCCCGGGCGCGAAACTCCTTCACCCAGGCATCCACCTTCTCCTCGAACTCCTCTCCCAGGAAATCAGGGGCTTTCGGGTCGCAGAGAGTGGGCTTTTCCTCTATGGCCTTCCTGTAGAGATTCACGGCCAGAGAGAGGTTGCCCGACGATTCCGCGGAGGCGGCTTTCCTGAGGGTCTCTTCGACCCCTATCTTCCCATCAGTAGTCCCCGCAGATATTACCTGAGAAAAGTACCAGAGGGCTCCGGCCGCACAGACCACGATGAGGGCAACCGCCAACCTCTCCAGAACTTCTGACCTTCTCATCAGGGTCACCGGTAAATTTTCCCGTTTTCGTCGCACCTTCGAATTCCGAAATAGTAACAGCACCACTCGCTTTCCAGGTCGTTGTTGAATATCCGCAGGTCTCCGTCCTCAAAGATAACCTTCACGTAACACCCGCCGCCGGCGAGAACAGATTCCGTCGATTCCACCACCTCTCCGATACCCCACTGGGGATAGTGGATGTGGACGACCAGGTCACCCGTCTTCAGGAAGAGTTTCCTGTAATGCTTCATCCGGGCTTCTCCTCTTCCTCGAGGGGCTTTTCCAGAATAATGTATTCCGACCTCTTAAAACCGAGGGAACTGAAAAAGCTGACCAGCCCCCCGTCATTCCAGTCTATCATCGTCTTCACCGAGGGGACGGAGTTCATCCGGAAGAAAGGCTCCAGGGCATCAATGAGGGCCCGGGCCACTCCCTTCCTCCGGTAGTCGGGGTCAACCCCGACAATCTCGATCCAGCCGCACTTCGGGATTCCAAACTCCCACCCCCTTATCGTTCCGATGACGAAACCGACGACTCTCCCGTCCACCTCAGCCACGAGGCAACCGAGGGGATTGCTCGAGAGATGTTCGAGAATCTTCGACTCCCACTGGGCTTCGTGGGGACGGCCCGTGATTTTCTCGTCGATGGCGAGGACGCTCTCCACGTCGTTGACGTTCATCCGTCGAATCCTGATTTCACCTTCCACCGCTTTCCCTCCGCTACCCCTTTTCTCTCTCCCTCCTCCACAGTTTAACCAGAGAAGCCGCCGTTTTTAATCTCAAATTCTCCCGAACGATTTTCCTGAAGGTCTCCTGACCCGAAACGGCGTTGAAAAGGGCCTCGTAGAGCTCCCTCTCCACCTTCGCGAGTTCGATGAGGGACCCGAGGAAGCCCCCCGCGTCTCCCACTCTCGCCGCCGTTTTGACGATGGTCCCGTAAAAGTAATCCCTCACGAGCTCACGGCACCGTACCTCGTAAGCGGAAAGGGGCGTCCCCTTCTCAACGTGGTCGAGGATTGCGTCGGCGCAGTAAATTCCCGTGAGGACCCCTGTCGTGATTCCCTTCCCCTTGAGGGGTCGGAGAAACCCGGTCCCGTCTCCGACGACGAGGTAGGAGGGGCCGGTCACTCCGCGTGCCGGCGACGAAGGAAACTTTCCCTTGAATATCTGAGAGAGGGGAATCGAGACGGGCGGAAGGTGGTCCCTCACCTCAGGCATGTCGAGAAAGGAGAGGAAATCCTCGACGGAAACCCTTTTCCCGGCCGCGTTGACGATGATGTGGTCCCCCTTTGGAGTTATCGCACCGAATTCGAACTTCCCTTCACGGTCAGGATAGAGAAAGGCGTAGATAATGTCCCCCAGTCTCTTCTCGATAAAGCCCCTCTCCACGTGGATCTTCGTGATGTAAGTAGTCATGTAACGGGAAGGGCGCCTGTATCTCCCCGTGGCGCGCTCGAAAAGCGCCATCGACCCCTCGTCGAGGCCGAAGGCGCCCACGACGAAATCAACAACGAAAGTTCCTGCCTCCGAGAAGACGAGGACCTCCCTCCTCCTCCCCTCCTTGAGGAAGTCCAGGTCCGACACGCGGGACCGGTAAACTTTCACCCCCGCCTCCTCTGCCCTCCGGAGCATGAACGCGTCGAAGTGGACCCGCCGGACGGCAAAGGTTGGCCCCAAACGAGACTCGCCGACGAGGAGAATCTCCTTTCCCCCCGCGTGGAGGCGGTACCCCCGGATATGCCTTTTAAAAATTGAAAGGGGGAGGTCTATCCCGAGTTTATCGAGGAGTATCGACTCTATGGGAGGTGAGAGAACCCCGACGCACTGGTTGTAGTGGACGTCGAAGTCCTTCCCCTCGAAGAGGAGAACTTCAACGGGAATCTTCCTCTTCCTCCCCTCCCGGGCGAGGCGGATTGCCGCCGCTGTCCCGGAAGGCCCGCCGCCGACGACCGCAACTCGGAGAATCTTCCCGGGAAGGTTGTCCATGTCCCCTTCATCGGCAGGAGAACCAGCCCCCTTCACTCGTCCTCCTCAACGATGACCATGAGGAGCTGTCCCTCCTCCACGTTTTCGTTGAGGGAGACGCAGATCTCCTTGATTTTTCCGGAGATGGGAGCCATCACCGCGTTCTCCGTCTTCATGACCTCAATGTTGAGAATCTCTTCTCCCTTCTTGACGAAGTCGCCCACGTGTAGCTGCCTCTCCTTCGAACCGATTCTCCAGACGGTTCCCTTCACGGGTGAACCGACCTCTCCGGGGACGGAGGGGCTCGCCCTCCTTATCACTTTCCTCGGAACGGCGTCGGGCATCTCCACCTCGAAGACGTGCATGACGTTGTCGACGGAGAGGACGACGTTCTTCACGCCTTTGACGCCCTCGCCGATGGACATGAGTTCGACGACGTGGGGTTTCCCGTCGAGGGAGAATCGAACCGTGTCGCCGGGGTAGCGGAGACCGTAAAACCAGACCTGGGTCGGGAGAAGGTCGGTCCTCCCGTAGGTCTCCCTGAATTTGATGTAATCCACCGTCGCCTTTGGATGCATCAGGTAGAGGACAAACTCCTCATCCGTGGGCGGCCGCTCCAGCTGCCTCTCCAGAGCCTCCCTCGCAGCCTTCAGGTCTTCCTCGGGGAGGAGGTCGAGGGGAGACGCCTCTATGCGCTGCTCGCGAACTATCTCCTCCCAGTTCTCCCCGAAGACGCTCCGGTAAACCCAGTCTTTCGGCCACCCGAAAGGCAGGGGACCGTACTTCCCCAGGAGCAGGTTCTTCAAATCATCCGTCGCGTGGGAATAAATCCGGAGGAGACGCTCCCGGTCCTCCTCCGAAAGGGAGTCGAAGTCCTCGCCAGACTCGAAGTACCTCTCCAGCGTTTCGAAGAGCTTCTCAATTCCCTGTTCCCCCTCTTCCTTGTAAAACCTCTGTATGAGACCGGCCCAGGTCGTCCAGGTTATCTGAGACCCGGGAGTCACGTCGAAGTACTTGATGATTCTGTTTCCGTAGGACATCCCCTTGAGTATCGCCGGCATGAGGTCGAGGAAACCGCCCTTCTCCGCCTGCTCGAAAGAACTCGGGAAAGCCCCTCCCGGCATCCTGTGCCTCTTCACGTCGTAGGAAAAACCTTTGAAAGGAGACTCGAAGGCGTTGTAAGCGCGCATGAAGTCCCTTATGACGTCTGAGGCCTCGTCCCCCGCCGAAAAGTCAAACTCCACCTGGAATCCCAGCTCTCTCAGGTATGCCACGAGAGGTCTCACCGGAGGATGCCCGTAAAAACGGGAAAAAGCGTCGTCCGTGCAGTCGAAGAGCTTTGCCCCCGCCCGGGCAGCGGCGGCGATGGCGGGAATGGCGAGACCGTCTGTCGAGTGTCGGTGATACTGAATGACCATATCGGGGTACCGGTCGAGAATCGAGGCGATGAGCCTTTCGACGCGGGCGGGGGACCCGACGCCTGCCATGTCCTTTATACAGAGGATTATCGAATCGGTCCCACCGCAGAGGGAAACAATCTCCTCCACCACTTTCAGGTAATACTCGTCGGTGCAATCGTCGGATTCGGTGAAAGAAATTGCGGGCTCGAATATCTTTCCCTCGGCGAGGACGATTTCCGCGATGGGAGCCATGTTGGGCACGTAGTTGAGAAAGTCGAAACACCTCCACACGTCGATGTAGGGGACGAAGGCAGAAACGGCGAGTTTCACCACGTTACGCGGGTACATCCGGTATCCCCAGACGTTGGTTGCCCGAATGAGGGTCTGCGTGAAGACGTCGGGCATGAGTCTCACCCACTCCCTCACCTCGTCGAAGGGACTTATCTTGTTGTTCATCAGGTCCTGGTGGAAGCGGGCCCCCCCGTGGAGTTCAACGGAAAAGTATCCCGTCCGATTGTAGATGGGGGCGAGTTTCCTCAGGTCGTGGAGGGTGATCCGGTTTTTGTAATCCGACTGCCCCGTGTCGCGGGGACCGGTGCTGGTGAGAAATATCTTTTCGCTCTCCCTCAGCTTCTTTATCACTCCCTTCGCGTCGAGACCGGCGAAAATCCCTTTCATCTCCTCCCTGTTCCTCCTTTCTTCAAAAAACGCTCGGGTTCTTCCCCAGTGCGGACACCTCCGCAATGAAGTGGGCCACCTTGAAGACCTCCTCTTCCTCTTCCACGTAGTCGGTGAGCACCTCAAAGTTTTCATCGATGAAGGTGGTCGTCAGTTCCCCCGAAACGAAATCCGGATGCTCCAGAATCCTCTTCAGAAGGGGAATGGTCGTCTTGATACCCCAGAGTTCATACTCCATGAGGGCTCTCTTCATCCTCTGGATTGCGGTCGCCCTGTCTTTTCCGACGGCGCAGATTTTCGACAGAAGGGAATCGTAGAAGGGCGGGACCGTCCAGCCCTGGTAAATCCCCGACTCCGTCCGGACAAAAGGCCCGCTCACCTGCCGGAGGAAAGTGATTTTCCCGAATGAAGGGGCAAAGTTCTTCTTCGGGTCTTCAGCGTTGATCCGGCACTGGATGGCGTGTCCCCGGAGAACGACATCTTCCTGGAACATCCGAAGGGATTCCCCCGCCGCTATGCGTATCATTTTTCGGATGATGTCGATGCCGCTTATCATTTCGGTCACGGTGTGTTCCACCTGTATCCGGGCGTTCACCTCCAGGGCATAGTAGTTCCCCACCTCGTCAAAGAGGAACTCCATCGTGCCGGCCGAGACGTAGCCGATTTCTCGCATCGCCCGGGCCACCATGTTTCCGATTTCCTTTCGCTGGGCAGGAAAGAGGTAGGTGCTCGGGGCTTCCTCGATCAGTTTCTGGTGGTGCCTCTGGATGGAACACTCCCTTTCTCCCAGGTGGATGGCGTTTCCCTTCCCGTCGACCAGGAACTGGAATTCGATGTGCCTGCCCCCTTCTATGAACTTCTCCACGTAAACTCTGTCATCACCGAAAGCTTTCTTCGCCACAGAGCGGGCAGCCTCAAAAGCGTCGTCCACCTCCGCTGGACCGGTCACCTTCCTCATCCCTTTTCCGCCTCCCCCTGCGGCTGCTTTAATGATGAGGGGATAGCCCACCTTTTCACCGAACTTCTTGATCTCCTCCGGCGAGGAGACCTCCTCGAGCCCCGGCACGACGGGAAGGCCCGCCGCCTTGAAGGCCTTCCGCGCGCTAATCTTGTCACCGAGAAGGCGCATCACTCTTGCCGGCGGACCGATAAAGACGAGTCCCTCCCTCTCGCAGGCCTCGACGAAGTCGGGATTTTCGGCGAGGAAGCCGTATCCGGGGAACACCGCCTCGCACCCGGTGTCCTTCGCCGCCTTAAGAACCGCTTCCACGTCAAGAT
>RFHC01000236.1 GCA_003696505.1 Deltaproteobacteria bacterium | reverse complement strand
AGGGACCGTCGACCCGGATAACCGGCATCTCTTCCTCCTTTCCCCGGACTACCCTCTCCCCGCCCACGCTGAAAGGGCTCTCACCCCTTCCTCGGGAAGGTCGAAGACAGGGATGATTCCCGCACTCTTCGCCTGCCCTGTCCTCTCTGACGCGCCGAGGAGAACGAGCGCCACGGGACGGCCGAACTTTTCCATCAACTCCCTCCCCGTTTCGAGAATCTCTCCGAGGAGGTCCCACTCCCTCCCGAAGAGCCCCGTGATGAAGAGGATTCCCGAATACCTGCCCTCCTCGAAGAGTCTGGTCGTCAGGTCCAGGTAAACGGGGATGTCGAAGACGTCCCCCAGGTCGAGGGGGTTGACGGGCTCCATGACGCCCGCCCGGTAGTGGCGCCGGGCAAATTCGGTGAAATCCGCAGAAAAATCGGGCAGGTTCAGACCGAGGAGGCCAGCCTGGTCCGCCGCAATGACGGCGTGCCCCCCTGACCGGGAGAGAATCGCCAGGTCCCTTCCCTCCATGGGAGGGAGGAGGGCGCCCTTGACGAGAGTGAGCGCATCCCTCGTCGACTCCGCCAGGACTCCTCCCGCCTGCTTCACGGCGGCACGGAAAAACTCCTCCTTCGTCGAGAGGGCCGCGGTATGGGATACGGCAATTCGGCGGGAAACATCAGTCACGTTCGCCTTGTGGACGACGACCGGCTTCTCCACCTTCCGGAGAGCCTCAAAGAATTCCCTCCCCCGGGGGACGCTCTCGAGGTAGAGGAGGATGACGTCTGTGGTCGGGTCTCCCGCCAGGTAATTCAGGTAGTCCACCTCGTCCAGGGCGAGTTTATTCCCCATGGAAACGAACTTCGCCAGCCCGATTCCCTCCTGCGCGAAGAGATCGAGGTAGGTGAGTCCCACCCCTCCCGACTGGGCGAGGAGGGAAACTCCCCCCTTCCTCACCCTCACCTCCTCAAGAGAGACGAAGGGCGTGGCAAGACCCGAACTGGTATCGACAATCCCGATACAGTTTGGACCCACCAGGAGGAGATTCCTCTCCCGGACCAGCCGCCTCACCTCTTCCTCAAGCCGGCGGCTCTCTTCCTTTCCCAGTTCGGAAAATCCCCCCGACTCGACGACGAAGCGGCGGCACCCCTTGCGGGAAAATGCGTCTATGACGGACGGCACCGTCCGTGCCGGCGTGAGGACGACGCAGAGGTCTATTCCCGGGTCGGGGGTATCGAGTCCGGTCATAACGGGCATTCCCTCAACCCGGCAGGGGCGGGTCCCGTAAAGGGAGACCTCCCCCGGAAAACCGGAGGAGAGGAGGTTTCTCACTATCTCCTTTCCCAGGTTGTCCGGGGAGTCGGAAACGCCCACGACGGCCACCTTCCCGGGCGAAAAGAGCCTCTCCATCCCCTCACCCCCTCACGAAGCGCGCGTCCACGATGAAAATCTCCTCCCCCCGGCAGATGAGGGGATTTACGTCCACCTCACGGAAATCTTCCTGGAGGGCGAACTCCGAGAATCTGAGGAAGAATCCCACGAGGGCCTTCCTGTCCACGGGAGGGAGGCCTCGAAAACCCTCAAGCAGACTCTTCCCTCTCAACTCCTCCACCATTTCGAAGGCATCTCTCTCCGTTATCGGGGCGAGTCGGTGCGTCACGTCCCCGTACAGTTCCAGAAAGACCCCGCCCACGCCGAATGCGATGACCTTCCCGTAAGAGGGGTCGTCCACGCACCCCGCGAAGAGTTCGACTCCCGGCGGTACCATCTTCTCCAGGGTTATCCTTCCCTCCGGGTCCGCCCAAGAGAGGAGAGCCCTCAAAGAGGAGAACGCCTCCTCCAGTTCACCAGGACCTTCTATCCCCGTAACCACCGCGCCCGCCTCCGTCTTGTGGACGACCTTTTCCGAGTCCACTTTCAGGACGACGGGGTATCCCACCTCCCCCGCCCGGAGGAGCGCCTCATCCGCACTCCCCACAGGAAAAGAGGGAATCACGGGAAATCCCCGGGAGCGGAGAATCTCCTTTGCTCGCAAATGGGTAACGATGCGGGTCACGACTTTTCGTTCAATTTTGAACTTATTTTTTCCAGTATTTTCAAAAGAATCTCCTTCTCCAGGTCCGTCAGTCCGGAGAAGAAGGACCCGATGTAGCGGACGTGGGACTCGACCAGAGGGGAGACCACCCTTCTCCCCTCCTCCGTCAACGCCACCACCTGACAGCGCCTGTCCTCCTCGCCCGTCCTCCTGGCCACGAGTCCCTTCTCCTCCAGGCGCCCCAGGACCTGAGAAACGTTTGCCTTCGTCGTCAGGAGGTTTTTCAGGAGTGTCGACTGGGTCATCTCTCCGGAGATGCAGAGGTGGGCCAGGATGTCGAATTCCGTCCGGGTAAACCCGTATCCCCGGAAGACTTCCGGGCGGACGATTTCGCGGAAAAGGATGAGCATCTCCTTCCAGATTCTCGTTTCAACGGTGAGCATCCGGTTCCTCATCTGGTTTAAAATTGAACTGTAAGCAGGATAGGAAAGTTCGACTCGCCCTGTCAAGGCAGGCTTTCCGCCGCGACAGAAATCCAGGAGAGAAAAAGAAAGGGCCCCCCCTGAGGGGAGCCCCCAAACTCTTTAAAAGCATTGCTTTTCACGGTCGCGCAACATTGCCGTCGTTAGAAGTATCGCCATCGCCCTGGAACCACTCTGCAGCCACAGGATAGGAGGACAGGTCGATCGTTCCGTCAAGGGTCCCGTTATCAAGATAATCGATGGAATCGAAAATCAGCCTCTTCGTGTAGAACCTGTTATGCGCATAAGCACCTGGTTCACGGGTAAGGAGGTTGAGGTTGAATGCGGCGCCGAGTTCATCCTTGCTCGACCAGTTCGTGTATGCAGTCGCGAAGCTCTGCTGATCTGGATCGCTCACGCTGAAGAAGTAGGGGTATTTGGAAGAGTTATAATAGATGCCCCTGGCCGCGAGGAGATCGCTTATCACTGTGAGCGCGTTATCGAATCCTTCTTCTTCTTCTTCTAGTTTTTCAACAGTGAGGGCATACTGCCCGGTGTGGCACTTGCTGCAGACATTCGCATTCGAAAGGATTTCCGTCATATTTCCCTGGTCGTCATGCGCAACAGGCATGAACTCGTGAGAATGGCTGTTGTTCATGTGACATTCCACACAGGGGCCCTCATCGCCCGTATCCTCCTCGCTGTTCGGCGTGCCTATCAGGTCATGCTCGAAGTAGGGCACGTTCGAATAATCGACTCCATCGAACTCATAACCAACGGTCCTGAACAGAATTCCACCAGCCGCGAGATAATGGGAATTGAAGCTTCCAAAGTTAGTGTTGATATCTGTCGCATCTTTTATAGCCTGGCCGCTGCTCCTCCCGCTGTGACATGCGAGACAAACGTTAGAACCGTTCACATCGGGAACTGCAGCAATTCGGGTTGCCGGTTCGGAATAAGGTGATGTCACCGAAAGCGCTCCTGGATCTCTCAGGTTCCCCGAATAGTCGGTGTGACACGCCCAGCAGTAGAGCAGTTCGTTTTGGGGCGAGCCACCTGTGGAAGACCAATTCGCAAGGTGAGAGAAGTCGTTGTTTGCAGGATCGTAATTTGCCGGATCGGTCGCAAAATTCTTAAACCCTGTTGCAGTGTGGCATCGCTGACAGTCACCGCGAGTGGAAGTGTCGTCCCAATTATAGTGCACCCAGGCTTCGCCCGCTTCATCACCATGCCCCGACTGCGCCCACTGCTCGTTCTTCGTTATATCTCCAGAGTGCGGGTTGTGGCAGCCTGTGCAGGAATCGTCGTCACCCTTTTTCACCACATACCCCTCAATCGCTTGATCCGCCGGAGTTGTCGGGTCATCATAGTGGGTATCGGTGATGATTTCTTCGTCACTCCCGTAAGGATTCGCAATCGGGTCATGATAGGCCACGATCTTCTGGTTACTCGAATCGAGGAGCTGATGACAGTTCGTGCAGGTCTTGAACTGAGCGGACCAAGTCTCACCATTTACTGTATCCGCTTCCTCGAGAAGTTCCTCAGGATTGTGTGCGTCGTGACAGGTCCTGCACTGAACCGGGTTGAATTCAGTCAGATCAGGCTCGTTCTCGAAAGCAGTCACGAGGGCATCGTGGTCTCCATCTATGTCCCTGTACTTCCTCGCCCCCTCGTCGGTGTGGCACTTTGAGCAGCGCGCCCTCACCTTGGTCTTTTCCGCATCTGCATAGTTGTGCTCGTTGATCGAGCTTGCATGGGGAGATCCGGAATATGCCTCAAATATCCCGGGATTTCCCTCTCCTCCCAGACCATTCGGGTGATACGTGAGGTGCGGTTCGGGGAAATTCTTGTTGTGACACTGACCACACTGGGAAGCGGGCGGATCGAGATAGGGAAGAAGCGTCGGATCAACCTGGTGCATGCTCGCGCCACCGTGGCAGTTCTCGCAGCCAACAACAGGCCTGGCCGCCTGTGTCGCATTGCCCCAGTCTATATCGCCCGAGTCATCCACCAGAGGAAGGTCAGCGATGTGCTGATTATCCAGATCGGATGGTCCGTGGCAGCCGTAACAGTAACTCTCCGGTTGTCCATAGTATTCCGAATCAGGGTCAGTGACTTCGTCTGTAATTCGCTGAAAATCAGGGAATCCCACGAAGAGAGAATAGTCATCGGGATAGGTGAATGAGTCGAGAAAATCTTCGTACTCGTTTTTCGTGAAGGTATTATCGAAGTAGTTGAAATTCCCGTGGGGACCCTTGAGCCACTTGGCGTATGCACTGGTGAACTTGCCTGTCCCATCCCCGATTCCCCCCGCCACGTGGCAGTCCAGACACTTATCCATCCCTATCTTCTGCGCAACATTCGCCAAACCTTCTCCCGCGCCTCCTTTCTCCCCTCCGCTCTTCTTCTCCGCCACCGTGCACCCGGAGAGAAGGGCGAAGGCGAAAACGCTCACTGCAACGAGAGCGAAAATGGCAAACCTTCTTTTCCCTTTCATCTGTCTCCTCCTTTCGAGGTTCATCTATTTTCCCTCAGTGACACTTTCGGCACGTCTTCCCGTTCGTCACGCCGTTGATGTTGTCCTTGATACCTCCCCACCCGCTCGGATGAGGGGACACCTGGAGCCCCGTCCTTGCGCTGTGGCAGGTGAGGCAGACGTTGCCCTCGGGGTGGCAGGACTCGCACGACTTGAGATTCCTCCTCGCGTCCCGGGCGTGCTGGACCGACCACCTCTTCACGGGCAGGACGCCTCCCGGGTGGCACGTCTGGCACTGAGACGTGGAGAAAGACGAATGGGGAACACCCGGACTCGCTTCGATGGAGGACCACCCTTCCCTGTGGGACTGAAACTGAAGTTCCCCTTTCGGTGTCTTCTCGTGGCAGTCGCTGCAGAATTGAGGGTCGTGGCACCTCTCGCAGGAATTCGGGTCAGAAGCCGCCTGAATCGGGTGTATCTCCCGGAAATCCGACCGGTGCGACTTCGGGACGTAGTCGGCTTTGTAGTTGCTCACGTCCAGGTCTGCGCCTATCCCCCCGCCCGTGTGGCAGTCCAGACAGAAGGACTGGTCGTGGCAGACGGCGCAGTTGCTCTCCCCTTTCACCGCCTTGAGCCTGTGGTCCACGTTCCATCCCGCCTGGTGGTTCGGCTGGACTCCTTCTCCCAGGTGGCACTCGTTGCACTCGGAAATCTCCATGTCCCGGTAGTCGGCGTGCTGATTTGACTCAGCGCCGAAGGCCGGGGCAAGGAAGAGGGCGAAAACTGCCACCACTACCGGAATCAGGTATCTCGCTGCTTTCGTCTTCATCTCATCCCCCCTTCCTCAGAAGGTGACGTTGAAACTGACCCGGGCAGACAGGTCATTTTCGAAGTTCTCGTTGTCGTCGTTCTGGACCCGGAGGGAGACGGTGGAGCGGTCGTTGACCCGGTACTCGGCTCCCGCCCAGTACCTCAGCGCGTCCTCGCTCTCCGTCATCAGGTCCCTCTCGTAGGAGTCGTACTGTATCCCCGCACTTGCCGTCAGGTCCTTCCGGAGAGCCCTCGTCCCCCTCAACTCCACTCCGATGTCGTCGCCTCCGTAGCCGTCGCGGAAGGTGAGGGCCCCCGACAGTTTCGTCGAGGAGTCCGGGGCGTAAGTGCACCCGCAGGTCACCTCATTGGCGTCTTCGGAATCTCCGTAACTCTGATTCGAGAGCGAGACGTCGAAGGAGAGAGAAGGAGACGCGACGAATCTCCCCCTGGCCTCCACCTTCTGGAAACGGTTGACCGCGAAAACGCTGTAGATGGAGGTGGAGTCGAAGGTGGGAAGCGTCCGGTAATACTCCAGCGTCAGGAAGAGGCGGTCCGTCGGGTCGACGTTGACTCCCGCCTGGATGAGGTTGAAAACCTCGGAAATGACGTCGAAGGTCGTCTCCAGGTAGAAGGTCCCCCTCTCCCACAGGACCCGGTCGAAGGAGAGTCCCACGGACTCCCTCGCCAGGTCGCCCTCGTCGTACCTGTTGTAGTAACTGAGCGTGAGAGACGTCTTCTCGAACTTGAGGAGGGACCCGCTCAGTGCAAAGGCGAAGTCCCCTTCGTGGGAATACTCCCCCGTCTCGCTGAAGATGACTTCTCTTCCCCCCGCAAAGGAGAGGCGGAAGAGCCCGCTCTTCGTGTAATCGGCCCGAAGGCCGTCCACGACGCCCGACCCGGCGGTGGTGTAGAAAAACTGCCTCCCCACCCGCAGGTCGGTCCCGGGAAAGACGTCCCGGGCATCCAGGTAAAAGTTGTACACCCTCCCTATCGCATCCTCCCCCGAATTCAGGTCCTTGGAAACCCTGCCGTAGAAGGAGAGGTCCAGATTTTCCTTCCCCGCCACCTTCCGGAAGTCCATCTTCAGATACTGGGCTGCGTCGAAGCGTGCCTGGTCGAAGTAATCCGTGGAGTAGAGGGCCTGCGTTGACGAAAGACCCTGATACTCGACGGCCCAGACTTCCGGCTGGAGGAGGAGAAAGGTCAGGGAGAGGAAAGCCAGGGAAACGGAACACCTCGATAGGATTCTCATTGACTCCCCCCGTTTGAATTTTGTTGGACAGGTGAGCAGTTTACCGCAGATATTCCAGCATACTCAGCGATAAAGGAATGATTCATTCTGTTTCTCCCAGTAAAACAATCGGAACAACTCCGCTGGACCTTCGACTGGATCCAGAACCCCGATTTCGGTCCGCCCGCGCGCGACCCCGACCGTTACGCCGAAATGGCCAAAGGCGTGATCATGGCCAATCAACGCAATCCCGTTGGCTCTCAATTCTTCATCTCCTTCGGCCCCTT
>RFHC01000235.1 GCA_003696505.1 Deltaproteobacteria bacterium | reverse complement strand
GCGATGGGGGGAAACTGTAACATATGTCAGAGTTATCAGTAAGTTTTAGTAAAGTCACCACTCACGGGAGGAAGCCATGAAAAAGATTCGCTACGCCAAGCCGAAAATCGTTGCCTCTTCCGCCGTTCACCCCTGCTGACGTGCAGGCCCTGAACAAAAGGAGAACAGGTATGACGAGAGCGAGGACGGTTGCGGGGATTCTCCTGTCTTTCGCAATGCTCTTGCTCCTCGCCGCTCCCTCGTGGGCGGACCCTTTCGTCGATGTCACGAAAAGCGCCGGCGTCGGCGACAAAGGGCGGGGAAAGGGGATTGCCTGGGCAGACGTTGACGGAGACGGTTTGCTGGACATCTACGTGTCGAACAAAGGTGGCGATAACAGGCTCTACCTGAACAACGGCGACGGGACGTTTCGGGACGTCACCGTCGAGGCCGGCGTCCAGGATGCGGGTTTCTGCATGGGGTCGGTCTTCGGCGACGTGAACAACGACGGGAAACCGGACCTCTACCTCGCCAAGGGCGGGCGCTACGAAATCGAAGCCAACAGGCTCCTCCTCAACGTGAGCACCCCGGGTCATCCGAAGTTCATCGACGTCACGGAAAAAGCGGGAGTGGGGTGCAAGGAGTTCACTTACGGCGCCGCCATGGGGGATTACAACAGGGACGGGAAACTTGACATTTACTGCGCGAACTACGGCGTCGGCGCGAAGAACGTTCTCTACCGGAATGATTCTGAAGGGGACGAGATTAAGTTTACTGACGTGACCGACGAGGCCGGCGTGGGGGACAGGTCCTGGTCCTGGAGCGCTGCTTTTGCCGACGTCAACGGGGACGGGTGGCCCGACATCTACGTGAGCAACGGGCGCTACCCGGCAGGCGAGCCGAACAGGCTCTACATCAACAACGGCGACGGCACCTTCAGAGATGCGACGAAGGAGTCTGGTCTGGGAGATTCAAACTGGGCTCTCGGGACAGCCTTCGCTGACGCCGACAACGACGGAGACCTGGACGCCTACGTTTCGAATTACGTGGGGCGAAACGGCTTCTACCTCAACGACGGTCAGGGGATTTTCACCGACATTTCAAAGGAAACCGGGACCGACAGCGACGGATGGGGGAAAGGCCCCACCTTTGCGGACATCGACCACGACGGAGACCTGGACCTCTACGAGGGAGACTGCAAGTTCTCCAACCAGCTCTACCGCAACCTGGGCGGTCTCCATTTCGTCGACGTCGTGAAGACCTATCCCTTCATGATGCTCGAAACGGTGCGGTCCAAGGGAGCGGCCTTTGCCGACTTCGACGGCGACGGCGACATGGACCTCTACGTTGTCAACTGGGAAATGGCGAACCGGCTTTACAGGAACGACCAGAACGATTCCAACTGGATAAAAGTGGAGGCCGTCGGGACCTCCTATGACGACCCGTCCCTTCCCTTCCGGTCGACGAGAGATGCCATCGGTGCGAAGGTTTACCTTTATGAGAGCGGGACGAGGAATCTCGTGGGCATGAGGGAAGTGATGACGGCAAACGGATTCTGCTCCCAGCCCCCGAAGGAGGTCCATTTCGGGGTGGACGGGACGAAGACCTACGACCTGGAGGTCTGGTTCCCCTCCGGGAAAAAGGTGGTCCTCACCGGTCTTGTGCCGGGGAAGAAATACGTCGTGGAGGAGTGAGACGGCGAAACGGGAACCGCAGTTTCGCGTTCCTCCCCACAAGAGGCGGTCGGAAGGTTGACTCCTCAGGAGCTGGAAACGGGAAAGGAGACACGGAAGTGTCTCCTTTTTTATTTTCCTGAAGACGTGAGACAATATCCGGGGAGTCATCGGAAGCGGGTGAAAAATGTCCGTGAAATGGAGTTTCCCGGGAGAGCTTATCCCTTTCCTGGTCGGGGATGGGGGAAATTCCCTCTCCTCTGGGTGTGGGGAAAATATGTTGGATAGGGTGCTGAAAGATTTTTCGGTGCCATGCCCCGGGAAAGTCAGCTCATTCACTCCAGTTTGAGGGGAAAGGGGGGTCCAGATGAAGGGGAAAAAGGTGTGGTTGAGTGCCGTTTTCGCGGCAGCGATTCTCTGGTTGATTCCGGCACAAGTCCTGGCAGGCGAAACAGTCTGGGAGGGAAAGGCGAAGATATCGGGGAGGGTGACGATACCACCGGGAGAGGTCCTCGTCGTCAAGGCGGGGACGGAGGTAGAGGTCGTCCCCTCGAAAGATTCGGAACTCTTCGTCCAGGGCAAACTCATCGTTGAAGGGACCAGGGAAAAGCCTGTCAGGTTTTCTCCCGGGAAGGAGGGTGGTCCGCCTCTCTGGAAGGGAATAACCCTCGTCGGTTCGAAGGAGAGCGTCGTCAGTTTCTGCGTCGTCGAGGGAGCGCTTAAAGGGTTCTCTCTCGTCGATTCTTCCCTGAAGGTTTCACACTCCACATTCCGGGAAAACAGGGTTGCCTTTGAGGTGAACCAGAAATCGCGCCTCGAGGTGGAAGGGAGCGTTTTCGAGGGGAATTACGCCGGCATTGTCGTGTCCCTTTCGGGGGAGGCTCTCGTCCAGAATGCTACATTCCGCTCCATTCGGGACACGGGCATCGTCGTCCAGAATGGAGGAAGGGGAAAGGTGGTCGATTGCACCTTCTCAGAGGGGAAGAAGGGTCTCTTTGCTCTGACCAACGCGCCTCTCGTGGTAGAGGGTTCGCGGTTTTCCTCCCTCGATGTGGGTGTCGTCCTCCGCCAGGCGGGGAAGACCACAGAGGTGACCCGTTGCTCATTCGAAAACAATCAAACGGGAATCCTCACCGTCCAGTTTACCGCCTGCCAGATTTCAGACTGTGTTATCAGGAAAAACAGGGTGGGGCTCGACGCGAGGGAATTCTCCTCCCCTCACGTGACCCACTGCGAGTTCACATCGAACGAAACGGCGGTAAATCTCTTCCGGAAGAGTAACTCTCTTATTGATTTCAATGTATTTCTTAATAATAGAACAGCAATCATGATCGATTACTCGTCGTATCCGGGAATATTTAACAACAACTTCGAGAGGAACGATATGCACATCAGGCTCGGGAAATTTCAATCGGGCGATTGGGAAGCGCGGGAGGGCTCGAGGAGAATTTCCCGAAGAGAGGCCATGAGGAGAGGGTCGAGGAATATGGCCGCCTTCGACGTGAAGGTGGACTATCCGGGCCGGGTAAACGCCCGGGGGAATTTCTGGGGGACCGACCTGGGTGAGCCCTCCGGGGAGGAGATGAACCTGGAGAAAATCTGGGACGGTCGCGACTTCGGTCCGGTGAAGTACGAAGGTTATGGTGACAGGGAGTATAAAATCGACATCGTCGATTTCTCGGACTGGAAGAGAGCTCCGGTACCCGATGCGGGGGTGAGAAAAGGCTCGTAGGGGCGGTTTTTAACCCGCCCGAAAACGAAACTTTCGGGCATGAGGAGAGCTTGATGGTTGGAGTTGGTTTTTTCGCCTCTGAAACGGAAGTTGAGGAAAGAAGAGGGATGGAGACATGAAAGGAACTTCAACGGCCCTGACAGTTTTCCTCGTATTGACCCTGGTGTTTGCCTGCGGATGTTCCGGTCGGTCTCTCGTGAAGGGAGAGAGTCGGCGCGGAAACAGGGAAGACCTGGTGAAAGTTCTTTCCCGAATCGACGGTCCTGAAGGGGAGAAGGCTTTCCGGGCACTCGTGAAACGGGGGAAGGAGGTTGTCCCTGACCTGGTCGCGCTCCTGAAGCACCCCGACCCTGCCGTTGCCGAGGCGGCTGCAGGGTGCCTGGGGGAAATCAAGGACCCGTCCGCCGTTCCCCACCTGTCTGAATTCCTGAGAAGTTCCCGTCCCAGGCGTTACGCCGCTGCCTGGGCTCTGGGGGAGATAGGAGACCCCCGGGCCGTCTTCCCCCTCGTGGAGGCCCTGGAAGACGAGAATTTCGGGATTGTCAAGATGGCGACGAGGGCTCTCATTAAGCTGGGGCGCCCTGTCGTCCCCGTCCTTATCGACGAGCTGAAGGAGGGGAGCCCGCAGAAAGTGGAGGCGCTCCTCATTGCTCTCGAGGACATCGGTGACCCCCGCGCGGAGGAAGCCGTCATAGAGAAACTCGAAGGTGGTGAAACGGAAGAGATAAGGATACGGGCCGCCTACGCGCTGGCGAAGTGCGGGACGAAAAAAGCTGTCCCCCATCTCATCAAGGCGTTGAGGAGGGGGAGCGTCAGGATGAAGGTGGCCTGCTCGTGGTCCCTCGGGCTCCTCGAGGCGCAGGAGGCGGTCCCGGACCTGAAGAGGATGCTCGAACACGAGGACGTGGATGTGAGGGAGTGGGCAGCGCGTGCCCTGGAGAACATCACCGGCGAGCGGGTGAGGTACAGAAACGCGAAGGGCGAGATGGTCCTGCCCTATAATCTTTACCGGTGAGGAAGATGGTGAAAATACCCGGGGGAGAAACGGGATATATGATTTCGGAATGCGGATTGCGGAATGCGGATTGTGGATTTCGGAATGCGGAGTGAAGAGGGCGTGATATGACCCATCTTTCAGATATTCCCGTCGTCCTGAACATCTTCCTGGAAGAGGCGAGAGACCTGCTCCCCTACTTCATCCTCTCGGTGCTCTTCGCGGCTTTCGTGAAGACGTTCAAGTGGGACAGACGGATTCGCGCCTCCATCGTCCGGTTCGAGAAGAGCGCCATCGTGGTTGC
>RFHC01000234.1 GCA_003696505.1 Deltaproteobacteria bacterium | reverse complement strand
CCCTGGGCGGCAAGCGCCGTCAGGGTGAATCGGAAGGCGTCGGTCCCGAACTTGTCCATCACGTCGAGGGGGTCGATGACGTTCCCCCTGGTCTTGCTCATCTTCTGCCCCTGGGCGTCCCGAACGAGAGCGTGGATGTACACGTCACGGAAGGGGACATCGCCCATAAATTCGAGTCCCATCATCATCATCCGCGCTACCCAGAAAAAGAGGATGTCGAAGCCGGTAACGAGAACGGACGTTGGATAGAAAACCTCCAGGTCCTTCGTCCTGTCAGGCCACCCGAGCGTCGAGAACGGCCAGAGAGCGGAACTGAACCAGGTATCGAGGACGTCTTCCTCCTGCCGTATCCTGCCGCTCCCACACGACGCGCACGAAGCGGGGTCTTCGTAATCGACCGTAATCTCCCCGCAGTCGTCGCAGAACCAGGCGGGAATCCTGTGCCCCCACCATATCTGTCGGGAGATGCACCAGTCGCGGATGTTGTAAAGCCACTCGAAATACGTCTTTGTCCAGACCTCGGGGATAATTCTCGTCCTCCCCTCTTCCACCGCCTTTATCGCCTTTTCAGCGAGAGGTTTGGTCCGGACGAACCACTGGAGACTCACCATAGGCTCGATAACCGTTTTGCAGCGGTAACAGTGCCCCACGTTGTGCTCATAATCTTCCACCCTGACGAGGAGACCGTCTTTCTCGAGGTCTTCGACGACCCTCTTCCGGCACTCGAACCTGTCAAGCCCCCGATACCGCTCCCCGGCTTCATCCGTCATCACGCCGCTTTCGTCTATCACCTTGACAAAGGGGAGGCCGTGGGAAAGAGCCACCTGGAAGTCGTTGAAGTCGTGGGAAGGCGTAATCTTGACGGCACCCGTGCCGAATTCGGGGTCAACCATCCTGTCGTAAATGATGGGTATTTTCCTTCCCGTCAGGGGAAGGTGAACGACTGCTCCCTCGTACCCCCTGTACCTCTCGTCTTCCGGGTTAACCGCCACAGCTGTGTCACCGAGCATCGTCTCCGGACGAGTCGTCGCCACCACCACGTCGGGTCCTCCCTCGCCCGGATATTTCATGTAGTAGAGTTTCCCCCTCACCGTCTCATATTCAACTTCCAGGTCGGAGAGAGCAGTGTGACAGCGGGGGCACCAGTTGATCATGTAGTTGTCTCTGTATATGAGTCCTTTTTTGTAGAGACCCACGAAGGCATGTCTGACGGCCCGGGAAAGTCCCGGGTCCATGGTAAACCTTTCCCTGGACCAGTCACAGGCGGCGCCAAGTCTCTTCAACTGCCTGATGATGGTCCCGCCGCTCTGCTCCTTCCACTGCCAGACTCTCTCGAGGAACTTCTCCCTCCCCAGCGCCTCTCTCGTCAAACCTTCCTGGGCCAGCAGTCTCTCCACGACGTTCTGCGTGGCAATTCCCGCATGGTCCGTCCCGGGAACCCACAGGACGTTATATCCGCACATCTTCCGGTATCTGATGAGGATGTCCTGAAGCGTCACGTTGAGGGCGTGCCCCATGTGAAGCGACCCGGTCACGTTAGGCGGAGGGATGACAATGGAGAAGGGAACCTTCTCCGAATCGGGGTCCGCACGGAAAATCTCTCTCTCGATCCAGAACTTACCCCATCTTTCCTCGACGACAGAAGGGTCGTAAACCTTTTCCAGAATGATACTGCCCATTCCCTGCTCACCTCTCTGCGTGAATGTTATGTAAAGGGGAAATCAATCTCCCGAAGAGATCTCTTCCCGGATCTTTCTCACCTCTTCCGAGATGATTCTCTCCGCCACCTTCGGAACGACATCCGCCGCAACCTCACGGATTGCTGCCCTGAACTCCTCTCTCATCTCCTCGACGAGCGAAGGAATCACGTCCCAGAGAACCTTTTCCGCCGTCTCCTCTATGGACTTCTTCAGCCCCTCTGTGAGCTCAGGCGACAGGAGAGCGCTCTCAAGGCCAGTGGGCGCAGCTTCCGTCGGCTGCTTATCCTTCCCGAGAGACTCCCGAATCGTCTGCTTTGACTCCACCTCGTAGCCCGAGGATATGGGAAATTCGTCGACGTGGCGAACCTGTTCCTGGACGATGATTTCTTCACCCGGCAGAATCTCCTCTTCTTCCTCAGGAGGGGCCTCCGTTTCCCCTTCTTCCCTGGGAGGAGCCTCTCCAGCGGATACGGGAACTTCCATCTCCTCCCGGTCTCCTTCACCCGAGGGAGTTTCGCCCTCCTCCAGGCCGAGCGACTCGGCGGAAACATCGAGTTCTCCCGCTTCGCCCTCTCCGGGAACGAAGAGGGAATCGAGCTCTTCCAGTTCCTCATCGGGAACTTCGTCAAGAATATCGTCGAGAGTGGTCAGGTCGTCTCTTTTTTCCTCCGCTTCAGTTTTCCCCTCCGGCTCTCTCACCTCTTCTCCGGCTTCAACTTCATCAATGCTCACGGAGAACTCCTCTGCTTCCACCTTCGCCCTCTCTGTTCCGTCCACGACCATTTCGTCGAGGAGTTCGGGCCCCTTCTCCGCACCCCCTTCCAGTCCCATCTCCACTTCCTCGAAAACCTCCGTAAAGTCCCATCCTTCCTGGGGGGTATCCACTTCCGGAACTTCTTCCGCGACTCCCGCACCGTCAGCAGTCAGCTCTTCGATGCGGTCGAGGAGTTCCTGTGATTCGAAGGGTTTGAGAAGGAGAGAATCTGCCCCGCAGGCGCGAAATTTCTCCTCGTCGAGCGGCTCGAGAGACCCGGCGAGGAGGAGAACGGGAATCTCCTTCGTGACGGGATTGTTCTTTAACTGACTGACAACGTCGAACCCGCTCATGTCGGGGAGGGAAAGGTCGCAGATAATCAGGTCGGGCTTCAGTTCTTCAGCCAGGGGGAGAACTTCAGAGCCCTTCTCAACGTAGGTAACCCGGTATGGTGAGCGGAGGAAGGAGAGTTCAAAGACCTTCTGTATGGTAATGCTGTCTTCGGCAACGATAATTTTTTTCTCCATTTTTCCCCCAGTTATGGATTTTCCCCGACCATTTTATTTTCTTTACCCCTCTTTTTCAACAAGAAGGAAGTCGATTCTCCCCTTGGAGGGATCGCAGTTTTCCACCCGGACTTTCACGGACTGACCGAGAGTTATCGTATCCCCCGTGTATGCTCCCCTGAGGGAGTATCCCTCCCTGTCGGGGACATAGGAATCCCCGGGAAGGGTCCAGAGGGGGACAAGCCCTTCAACGGGGTAGTCCCTGATTTTGACGAAAAGTCCGAATGGCTGAATCGACGTGACTATCCCCTGAAACTCTTCGCCTATCCTTTCCTTCATGAAGAGAGCCTTCAACTTGTCCACCACGTCTCTCTCGGCCTGCTCCGCTGTCCTCTCCCTTTCTGAGAGAACCTCGGCAAGGGAGTCGAGAGATTCGAAAACATCCCTCATCACTTCCTCGTCCTCTCCCGCACCGAGGAGGTGCTTCAGTATCCGGTGAACGACAAGGTCGGGGTACCTCCTGATGGGTGAGGTGAAATGCGTATACGTGTCGAAGGCGAGCCCGAAGTGGCCAACGTTGATGGGAGAATATCTCGCCAGCTTGAAACTTCTCAGCATGACGAGGTTGAGAATCTTCTCGTAATCCTTCCCTCGAATCAGGTCGAGAATCCACTGAAGAGATTCACGGTCGAGGGAGCGAACCCGCTTCACAGCCGGGTCGAAGAGGGACGCAAACGTGATGAACTCCTTGAGCTTCAACGGGTCGGGCTGCTCGTGAATTCGGAAGAGGAGGGGGACCCCTCTCCTCTCCAGTTCACGGGCGACGCACACATTGGCCAGGAGCATGAACTCCTCAATGATTCGATGGGAGAAGAGCCGCTCCTCGGTGAGGATGCTCTCCAGACGTCCGGAGAGGGAGATCTTTATTTCCGATTCGGGGAGGTCGAAATCGAGAGACCCTTCCCTCACCCTTTTTTCGTTCAGAATAACGGCGAGTTCCTCCGCGTGGCGAAGCATCCTCCCCAGCCCCCGGGGCATCTTCCCTTTCCCATCGAGGAACTCTTGAACCTGACGGTACGTGAGGCGCTTCCTGCTCCGAATGACAGATGGGTAGAAGGACACTTTTTTTACCTCACCTCTCTCATCCAGGTGAGCGTCCACAGTCACCGTCAATCGGTTCACCCCTTCCCGCAGACTGCACAGGTCATTGCTCAGCCTCTCGGGAAACATGGGAACGACGCGGTCGGGGAAGTAGACGCTCGTCCCTCTCCTCCTGGCTTCCAGGTCCAGCGGAGAATCCCAAGGAACGTATGCGCTCACGTCCGCAATCGACACGAGGAGGCGAAATCCCCTGCCTTCACGAAAGACGCATATAGCATCGTCGAAATCGCGGGCGTTCTCCCCGTCGATGGTCACGAAAGGAAGACCGGTCAGGTCAACCCTCTTCCTGTCCCGGAGAACCTTTCGGGGGAGTTTCTCAGCCTGGGCAAGGGCATCATCCGGAAAATCTCTGTCGAATCCGTAGACGCAGAGGGTCGAAAGGGTGAGGG